>JAYUSP010000490.1:0-3346 GCA_043755615.1 Betaproteobacteria bacterium | reverse complement strand
GCTGGCGACAAAGGTGTCGACATGCGGCGTATCGGTCGACGTGGCAGTGGCGCCGCTGGAGGCGATCAGCCCGCCCGCGGCGGCGTACGAGGTTGCCTTGGCACCGCTGCCGTTGAGCACCTTGCCGGACGCATCGGCGTTGTAGACCGCGCTTAAGGAGATGCCCTTGTCGCGCGAAACGATGTTGCCGCCGCCGATCGAGCTTCTGATCCCCGCTGTACCGGCGACCAGGGGCGCGATCGTCGCGGTGGCCGTGGTCGCGCCGACCGCGACGCTGAAACCGACTGCTGTTGACCCACCCGATGCCAGCGCGGTGGCGCTGCCCGCCGCCGTGGAAGCGACCGAGATATCGCCGCCCGCGGAAACCAGTCGCGCATCGGCATAACCGCCGAGGCGGCTGACGACGGTGGGCTTGACGTTGACGGTGGCCGTCGTCACCGCGGCCGAAATGGCGATGAACCCCACCGACGTGGCGTTGCCGGTGGACGTGGCCGATGCGGTGGAGGTAGAGATGGCGTCGATCTGCACGTCGCCCGCGACGTCGAGTTCCACCGGGTCGGCATAGGCCTGCGTCGAAGTGGTGACGCTGGCGTCCGCCACCGCGCCGGCGACGGCCACGCTGAGTACGATTCCCGCCGCGACCGACGAAGCCTTGGCCTCAGTGCCGATGGTGGCCTTCTCGGTGGCCTTGATCGTCAGGCCGCCGCCAGTGGTGGCGATGTTGGCGTTGCTGGCGTAGGCCAGCACGTTGTTGGAGATCGAGTTCTCGGCCTGCGAGATGCTCACCCCAACGGAGGCGCCGAGGCCGATGGAGAGTGCGAACGAAACCGCGTTCGCGGTTGCGGTGATGGTGGACGTGTCCTCGGCGGTTATGGTCACACCGCCGCCGGCATCAACGCCGGTGCCGCGGGTGCTGTCGATGTAGGCGTTGACGTCGGCCTGAACGCGGTTCTCGATCGAAACGCCCGCGCCCGACAAGCCCACGGCGATGGCGCCCGCCGCCGCCGAGATCGCGGTGGCCTGGATGTTGGCGGTGATGGTCGCCGTCTCCTTGGCCGCCACGGTGATCGCGCCGTCGGCATCGACGCTCGCGTCGTGCACAAAGGCAAGCACCTGCGCAGGGCGCTGCACCAGGTTGACCTGCTCCCACTGGCCCAGGTCGGTGAAGTTAAGCCAGCGCAGCCACTTGCCGTCGGCGACCGCGTCGTCGGCGTCGGTCGAACGAACGAGGTCGTCCGCGCCGATGTAGCGGTAGATGCTGCCCGCGTCGCCGCCGCTGGTAATGCGCACCGTGTTGCCGGTGACGATCTCGGATGGGGTGCTGTCGGTAGTGTAGGTGGCCGCGGTGTTGCCGAGGTCGGTCGCCCAACCGATGTAGTTGCGCGCCGTCGCCGCGCCGATGGCGAGCGCGCCGGCGTACACGCCACCGGCGATGGCCAGGGTTTCGGCCGTCACCCGCGCCGTGATGATCGAGGTGTCGGTGGCCTTGATTTCGACCTTGCCTGCGCTGTCGATATCGCTGTCTTCGACATAGGCGCGGGTCTTGGTGTAGATCGCGTTGAAGGCGTCGGCGCCGGCGCCGGCGATGCTGATCGCCAGGCCGCCGATGGTGGCTGCGGCGCTGGCTGCGGTGGCACGCGACGTGATGGTGGCGGCATCGGTGGCGGTGATCGAGATCCCGCCCACGCCGGTGGCTTCCAGGTGGTCGGTGTTGTCGACGTAGGCGTCGACCTCGTTCGAGATCTCGTTCTTGGCCAGCGAAACGCCGACCGCGATGGCGCCGGCAAAGATGCCGAACGACGCCGCCAGCGCGGCCGACCGCGTATTCGCGGTGATGGTGGAGGTGTCGGTGGCGGCGAGCGTGATGCTGCCGGCTTCGATGCCCGTGTCTGCGGGGTCGGCATCGGGCGATGTCGGGGTGTCGCCGTCGATATAGGCCTTGACCAAGGTGCGGATGCGGTTCTGCGTGCTCGCGCCCGCGCCCGCGCCACTGACACCGACCGCGCCGCCGGCGATCGCCAGTGCCGCCGAGAGCACAGTGGCGCTGATGGTTTCCGTGGCCGACGCGCCAATGCTGAGCGCACCCGCGGCATCGATCGCCGAATTCTTGACATAGGCCAACACTTCGGCCGGATCGGCCGTGCCATCCGCCTTCTGCCCGATGAAGTTGCGTGCCCTGACCTCGCCCACCGCGATGCCGAAGGCGCCCAGGCCACCGGCCAGGGCGACCGACAGGCCGCCCACGGTGGCAGCGATGGTGGAGCTGTCGCTGGCCGTCACCTCGACCGCGCCGCCGCTGTCGAGCACGCTGTTCTCGACGTAGGCCTTGGTGTCGGTGAGGATGACGTTGTCGATCTCGGCACCGGCAAAGGCAAAGCTGATGCCGACTGCGCCGAAGCCGGCGGCCACGGACACCGCGACACCAAGGGCCTTGATGGTCGCGGCTTCTGTCGCCTCGATGGTGATGTCGCCGCCGGCGCGCGTGGCGACGCGCTGGCCGTCGGCGCTGGCGTTGGCGATGTAAGCCTCGACGCTGTTGTCGACCTCGTTGTGCGCGATCGACAAGCCGACCGACACGGCCAGCCCGGCCAAGCCGACGCCCAGGGCGACCGATGCCGTGCCGGTGGTGGCGTCGATGAACGAGGTGTCGCTCGCCGAAAGCGTGACGCTGTCGGCAAGGATGCCGAGGTTGCCCACGCCGTCGCTGCCCGGGTCGGTGCCGTCGACAAACGCATGCACATTGGCCGCGATGCGGTTGGTCGCGCTGGCGCCGGCGCCCGACAGGCCGATGCCGGCGAAGGCGCCGGTCGAGGCTGCCACCGAGCCGGCGAAAATGAGGGCGTCGATATCCTGCGACGAGGTCGCGCTGAGCCACAGGTCGCCGGCGGCCAGCACCGCCGAATCGTCGATCGAAGCGACTACCGCGGTAGGCGAGTAGGTGCCGTCCACGCCGTAGCCGATAGAGTTGCGCGCGATTGCAACACCAATCGACAGGCCTGCGCCGCCGAACACGCTGCCGGCGATCGCCGCCGAGACGGCGAGCACCTTGGCGTTGATGGTCGAGTCGTTGTCGGCGACGAGCCTCACGTCGCCCGCGCTGTCGAGCGCGCTGTTGTCCACCAACGCAGTGGCGCTGCCCAGGATCACGTTGCTGGCGAACGCGCCGGCGCCGCTCAGACTGCCGCCCGCCAGGCCGAGCATGACCGCGGCCGATGCGGCAATGGTGGTGGCGGTGATGGTGGCGTCTTCGTGCGCCTCGAGCACGATGCTGCCCGAGGTGGTCTTGATGCCGGTCGTGGTGACGACGCCGAGCGCGTCGGTCCGGTTCACTGCCACATCCACGATG
>JAYUSP010000489.1:0-10280 GCA_043755615.1 Betaproteobacteria bacterium | reverse complement strand
CAGCAGAGCCCGCAGCGAGACGAACCCACCAGCCGCCGCTGAGGCCGCGCGACCCAGGCCGCACCGGAGCGCAACAGACCGCACCAAGCCGCCCCAGGCCGCACCCGCCACGGCCGGTGCGGTGCTGGAACATCCGACCGCACCGACCGCAGCACCCAGGCCCTTGAAGCGGCCGCAACCGCACCCAGATGGCAAGCATGGACCCGACCGCCGCCCCTTCGCCGCTGCACGTTCCGTGCACCCATTGCGGTGCCACCAACCGCGTGCCCGTGACACGCCTGGGCGAAGGGCCCAACTGCGGGCGTTGCGGCAAGGTCTTGTTGCAGGGCCAGGTGCTGGAGCTGGTCGACGCCAATTTCGACGCCGCCATGGCGGCCACCCGGCTGCCCGTGCTGGTGGACTTCTGGGCGCCGTGGTGCGGCCCGTGCCGCGCGATGGCGCCCGCTTTTGCGCAGGCCGCCGCTCAGCTGGCTGGCCAGGCCTTGCTGGTGAAGGTCAACAGCGACGACAACCCTGCACTGTCGGCACGCTTCGGCATCCGCAGCATCCCCACGCTGGTGCGGCTGCAAGACGGGCAGGAACGGGCGCGGCAAGCGGGCGCGTTGCCTGCGGGCGCCATCGTGGCGCTGGCCACCGGCTGATACCGTTTTGCGTTCAGACGCATCAATCTCCGAACGGTGTTCCTACACGTTTGATAACGAAGCCGTGAAGCGTCAGACCGCGCCTGCGGCCGCGCGCTGGCGTGCCAAGGCGACGAACCAATCGACACTGGCCGCGTTGGCCATCGCGCCGCGGTTCAGCACCTGCGCCGGGTCGGCACCCATCAGCAGCTTTTTGGTCCACCACCAGACTGTCCATCACCTCGGGCATGGCCTCCACGGCGCGATAGAGCTCGGCTGTGCCCATGCGGATGCCGTGGCGGTTGATGGCACCTCGTCGGCCTCGGCCTGCGGCACCACACCGGCCTTCAGGCAACTGGCGAAGAACGCCGCGACAGATAGCGTTCTCCTGAGGTCGAACTGGCGCTGATGTCGTTGTGCAGCACGCCGCCCTTCAACGCTTCCAGCATGACGCCGCCGTGGCCGTGCACGATGGGCTTGGGCAGGCCGGTGGTGCCGCTGGAATAGACGATCCACAGCGGGTGGTCAAAGGGCAGCGGGGTCGGCAGCCAGGTTGGCTCCAAGGCCGCCGCGTCGGCGGCCAGCAGCACATCGATCTGTGCGCCGCGCACCGCATGCTGCACGCTCGGCAACGCGGCCAGCAGTTCGTCGATCAACGGCCGGCGGTCGTGATCCGTGCCGCCCCAGCGCACGCTGTCGCAGGCGACGAGTACTTTCGGCACAATCTGGCGGAAGCGGTCGAGCACCGCCACCGGGCCCATATCGGGCGAGCAGATGCTCCACACCGCGCCGACACTCGCCGCAGCGAGAAAAACCGCCGCAGTCTGCGGCGTATTCGGCAGCACCGCGCAGATGCGGTCGCCGGGCACCACGCCCATGGTCTTGAGCGCGGCTGCAAATGCGGCCACCTGGCGGCGCAGTTCGGGCCAGCTGGTTTCTTCGACGCGGCCTTGGGCGAGCAGAACTTCGTTGGCAAAAACGATCGCCGGATGGCCGGCGGCATGCGCCGCATCGGCATGCCGGAAGACCTGGCTCGCGTAGTTGAGCTGCGCGCCGGGGAACCACTGCGCACCGGGCATCACCGCGTCGACCAGCACGGTGGTGTGCGGTGTCGGCGACTGGATGTCGAAGTAGTCCCAGATCGATTGCCAGAAGGCGCGCAGGTCGGTGACCGACCAGCGCCACAACGCGTCGTAACTATCGAAATGCAGGCCGCGGTGCTCGGCCAGCCAGCGTTGATAAAGGGTGATGCGGGCTTCGGTCACTGATGAGGGTGTGGGCGTGGGGTCAGTGTGCCGCAGCCTGGCGCTTCAGGGTTTGGCGGCTTCGCCGGGGCGGGGGTGGTTTTTCGTCGCGGCCAGCGCCACTTCCAGAACCCGGTCGCGGCGGCTGACAAAGTCTTCCACCGACGGGGCCACCACCACATCGGGCAGCACGCCGAGCCCCGGGCGAAAGTTCTTCACCGCCATCCGGTTGAACATATTCGGCACCCGCACCGTGATGCCGCTGGCGGGCAGCTTGAGCATGAAGATGCGCCCGGCGGTCGGCCCTTCGGCGCTGCCGCCGGTGGCCTGGCCGACGACATGCACCCGCTTTTCGTCGACGAGCTTGGCCACCAGCATCGTCGTGCCCGAGCCATTGCGTGCGTCGGTGAGCAAGGTGACGCGGCCGCCGAAGCGCAGTGGCGACGGCGTGGTGGGCAGCATCTCCGGCCAGCCGACGACCTGCGGCAGAAACTCAAAACCGCCCCCTTCGGATGGCACAAGCGCACGCACGTGTTCGAGCGGCCGGCGGAAGATCTCGTCGGTGTTGCCCCAGGTTTCGATGTAGCGTTCGAGGTCACCGAACCGCACCGCCTTCATGCGGATGGGCAGGTTCCACAAAAAGGGTTGGTCCAGCAGATACGCCGCCAGCGCGATCGTCGCATCACCCGAACCGCCGCCGTTGCCACGCAGGTCGATCACCAGGTGCTGCACCCCTTCGTCGCGCAGCCGGCGGAAAATGGGGTCGTAGACCGATGCCGGCGCGACTGGATTGCGGTAGTTCACGAAGGTCGGGATGGTCAACCGCATCGTGTTGGCGTCGATGCGGTCAAGGCGCAGGGTTTTGTGAAACTCGGCCCGCACCCGTGCCGTGCCCGGGTCCAGCGGCAAGTCGCGCCACTGCTTGAAGCTCAACGGGCGCAGCCTGTGCTCTTGCACCGCGCCACCGGGCCAGGGTTGGACACGCACAAGCAGGTCACCCGGCAGGCCGAAGAAGGCGGGGTAAAAAGCCGGCAGGTGATTGTCGAAGTCGCTGCCCATCAGGTCGCTGTCGTCGGCCAGCTTGACGCTGCGGCTGGCTTCGGTGAAGCCGTCGATCGACACCGCCGCGGCCACGGTCTTGAGCATCTGCGCCGCGGGCAGGCCGTTGATCGAGACGATCTCGCTGCCGCGCGCGATTGCCCGCTGCGCAGGGTCGCTGGTGGCGACGATCATGCGGCCGTCGAAGACTTCAAAGCGCCATGGCAAGTGGCTCGGCGCGTCCTCGCGCCAGCGGCGCATGGCGTGCGGCCATTCGGCCTTGGTGTGGTCGCAACGGATCTGCGCCAGCAGCAGCGAGATTTCGCGGTACAGCGCGAGTTCGTCGATCGGTTCACCCACGCGCGCTTCGAGCGCGGCAAAAGCAGCGTCGATCTGCACCTGCGGGGTGTAGCGGGTCAGCCCCGGGTGGGCCGTTTGCAGCGCCCGGCGCATCAGCGCGACATCGGCCTGCGCTGCCGCCGCGTCGAGCACGCGCACGGCATAGGCCGCGGGCGGCGCGGCGTCGGCGGCGCGCGGCGCGGAAGCCGCGCTCAGCAGCAGTGCCAGGGCAAGCAGGCAGATCGGTGGCAGTCGCATTTTGGTGCTGGTGTTCGCTGGTGGTGGCAGGTCGACAGTTCAAGTGCACCGATGCCGACCAGCGCTTCGATCGCGCGGCGGTTGCACCGGTTGCGGCTGCGCCAGCGTCATTGGCGCTCCACATCGATGAATCGATAAATGTCGCGCATGAAAGGGTGGCGCCAGTAGTGTCGCGTCCAGGGTTGCACGAGCACGTTGGCGATCGCGTGACCATGCACTTTGTACGGCATGTAGGCGACGAGCAGGTCCTTGGCTTGGCGCATCACGGCGTCGCGCTCGGGGCCGTCGGGCAGCGCGCGTTGCTTCTCAAACAGGCGGTCGAAGGCCGGCAACTGGAAGCGCGGGTCGTTGGCTTCGCTCGCGTTGGGGCCGTAGGCGATGCCCAGGAAATAGCCGCCGTCGGGCGAGCCGGCGCTCCAGCCATAACCCCACATCATCAGCGTGCCGGCGCGGCTTTTTTTCAGCAGCTCGGGCCAGGTCGAGACCTCGAAGTCGATCTTCAGGCTGACGCGGTCGAGCGAGCGTTTCCAGATCGAATTGGTCAGCCGGTCGCGCTGCGACGCCATCGTGGCCATCTTCAGCACCAGCGGCTGGCCGTCGGGCTGCTCGCGAAAACCGTCGCCGTTGCGGTCGACATAACCGTACAGGTCGAGCAGAGCACGCGCGCGCGCCGGGTCAAAGTCGCTCATCTCGCTTTTGTAGTCGGCGTCAAAGCCGCTCGTAAAAGGCGAGATCGTGCTCTGCGCTTTCACCGCCTGGCCGCCGAGCACATGCCGGATGTACGCGTCACCGTCAAAGGCCAGGCCGATGGCCCGACGCAGCGCCACCTTGTCGGGCGTGTAGCCACCGACCAGCGGGTGCTCCATGAAGAAGAAACTCATCGTCATGCCGGGCTGCAAGAGACGCTGCAAGCGAATGCCCTTCTTGCCGAGGAAGGGCGCCAGCCGGCCGTTGGGCACCGCGATCGACGCATACGGCCCCGGCACCGGCAGCCAGTGATAACTGCCGTCGAGAAACGACAACCAGCGCGGCTGATCCTCTTCGACGATATCGATCACCACCTCGTCGACGAGTGGCAGCTTGCGGCCGGCCAGCGACTTGGCGATCTCTTGGGCGACGGAGTCGTCGCCGGGCGTGCCCTGGTACGCCGTGCCACGGTACGACGGCGAGCGTTCGAGCACGATGCGCGAGGCACGGCGCCAGCTCTTGAGGCGGAACGCGCCGGTGCCGACCGGATGCGCGCCAATCTCCTTGCCATACAGCTCGACCACCTCGCGCGCGACGGCGCCCAGCGTCGCCGGGTCGGCAAGCTGGTAAACAAAACGCGGGTTGGTTTCGCCGAGCTTGATCTGCAGCGTGTAGCGATCGATCGCGCGCGCGCCATCCACCGCCGTGTCGTAGTCAAAGGGTTTTTTGCCCCTGATCGCTTTTTCGCGCAGTTCGCTCAAGCCGATCAGCTTGAGACTTTCGAACAGATAGAGGTCGCTCGAGTTGTACTGCGGATCGTAGAAGCGCTTGATCGAATAAACGTAGTCGGCCGCGACCAGTTCGCGCGGCCGGCCTTTGAAGGCGGCGTCGTCGGCAAAGAAGATGCCCGGCTGGATGCGCAAGGTGAAGGTGCGCCCGTCAGCCGAGACCTCGGGCAGCGCGGCCGCCGTCTGCGGCACCACCTTGACCGGCCGCGCGAGGTAGTCATAGGCCAGCGGCGCTTCGAGGATCTGCGCGATGACCGTCGACGAATAAAGGTCGGTGTTGGTCTGCGGCGGATCGAAGCTCGACTCCGGCGCCGGGAAGGGCAGGTGCAGCACCTTGCGGCCGGGCGTCGTGGTCAGCGCCGCTTTTTCGCCGGCCGGCGCTGGCGCTGCGCCAATGGGCATGCCGGCGTGCAAAGCGGCGGTTGCCGCCGCGCCTTGCAGCAGGCCCCTGCGCTGGATCGTCACCTGGCGGTCACTTCCTGAATCGCCGCCGGGGTCACTTCTTCGCAGCCGCGCCGTTGTCGATCTCGATCATGTGCCACCACTCCAGCCAGGCGATCGGGCGCCGGTAGCCGAGCACACGCCCGTGCAGCAAGTCGTTGTTGAATCGGTGGACCTGGGCCTTGTACGGCATGTATGCGATGGCCATCAGCTTGGCCTTGAGGAATAGCTCCTCGCGCTCGGGGCCGTCGGCGATTTCACGCATGCGTTCGTAGATCTTGTCGAACTCGGCGTTCTGAAACCGCGCCAGATTCTGGCTGCCGATCTGCTGGCTGTAGTAACGCGCCAGCGCGCCCTGGCCGTCGAGCCCGGCGGCCGAGCTGGCGAGTTGCCACAGCATCAACTTGCCGGCACGCGCGGACTTCAATTGCTCGGGCCATTTGCCGGTCTTGAAGTTCAGCTTGATACCGATGGCCTCGGTGTTTTTCTTCCACATCTCGTCGTACTGGCGGCTCAACTGGTCGGACTGGGTGGCCACCTCCAACACCAGCGGGCTGCCGTCGGGCAGGTCGCGCCAGCCATCGTTGTTCTTGTCGGTGTAACCGTAGAGATCAAGCAGCGCCTTGGCGCGGGCGACGTCGTAGCTGCCGTTTTCACTCTTGAACTTGGGGTCGTAGCCGCTGGTGTGGGGCATCACCACCGACTGCGCAGGAATCGCCTGGCCGCGGCGCAGGGTGCGGATTTCGCGCTCGATATCCATCGACAAGGCGATCGCACGCCGCAGCGCGATCTTGTCCGGGGTGTAGCCGCCGACCAGCGGGTCTTCCATGTTGAAGTAGGTGAACGACGCGTCGGCACTCACGGTGCGATAGCCGCGGATGCCCTGCTTGGCCAGGTTGGGGGCGAGCCGCCCGTTCGGCATCGCGATATTGATGAACTCGCCGGGCACGTTGATGAAGTCAAGCTGGCCATTCAGAAACGACAGCCAGCGCGGCTGCGATTCTTCGATGATCGAGATCTCGACAGCGTCGATCATCGGCAGGCGCCGGCCCTTAAATTTGGCCAGCAGCGCCTGGCCTTCGGCATCGTCGGCGGCGGGTTCGGCGTCGTAGACGACCTCGCGGTAGGTCGGGTTGCGCTCGAGCACGATCTTCGCGCTGCGCCGCCATTCCTTGAGCCTGAAAGGCCCGGTGCCGACCGGGTGCGCGGCGATGTCCTCGCCATACTTTTCTACCACTTCGCGCGCCACCGCACCGAAGAGGTCATTCGCGGCCAGGGTGTCGATGAAACGCGGCCGCGCTTCTTCAATCTTGAACTGGATCGTGTAACGGTCCAGCGCGCGCAGACCTTCAATCTGAGTGTCGTAGTCGAAGGGTTTTTTGTCCTTGTTGGATTTCTCGCGCAGCGCCGCCAGGCCGAGAAACTTCGTATCCAGGATGCCGGCCACCACCGGGCTCTTGTTCGCCGGGTCGACGATGCGCTTGAAGGCGTAGACAAAGTCCGCAGCCACCACTTCGCGCTTCTTGCCGTTGAAAGCCGGGTCGTCCTGGAAATAGATGCCGGGCTTGACCTTCACCGTCCAGGTGCGAAAGTCTTCTGAATGCACCGGCATACCGTCGGCCAGCGCCGGCCTGAACTTCGCCGGCCGCGCCAGGTGGTCGTAGGTGTACAGGCTCTCGAAGATGTGGCCGGTGACGATGCGCGAATAGAGGTCGACGATGCGCGCCGGGTCGAACCCGGTTTCGCCTGCCGGGAAGGCATAACGCAGCACCTTCGGTGTCGCGTTAGGGGTCGCGCTTGTTGTTGGGCTAGGTGTTGCGTCAGACGTTGTCTTGGCGACCGGTTGCGCGTGCGCGCCGGCGGCGACGATGCTGAGCAGCACAAAGGTCGAGAGCAGTTTCATCGTCAAGGCTTTCACTTGGAGCGGCGCGCGAGTTCGGCGTTGTCGATATCGACATATTTCCAGAACTCGCGGACGAAGATGTTGCGGTGGTAGCCGATGACCCAGGGATGCGTCATGTCGCTGAAGATGCGGTGGGCGTGGATCTTGTACGGCATGTAGGCGACCATCATCTTCTTGGCCTCGGTCATCGCCTCCATGCGGTCGGCACCATCGGGCATTTCGCGCTGGGTTTCGTAAATCTTGTTGAACGCCGGCAAGTCGAAACGCGCGTGGTTCGCCTGGCCCTTGTTGGGGCCGTAGCCGAGGGCCAGGAAGGTGTCGCCGTCGGGTACGCCGGCGCTCCAGCCGACGCCCCACATCATCAACTTTCCGGCGCGGCTGGCCTTCAGGTTTTCCGGCCACTTGGCGGCCTTGAAGTCGATGCGCAGGCCGAGCGCGTCCATATTGCGCTTCCACTGCTCGATGAGCTGGCGGCTCTGCTGGTCGGGCTGGGTGGCGTAGATCAGTTGCAGCGGCTGGCCGTCAGGCTGCTCACGCCAGCCGTCTCCGTCGCGGTCGACATACCCGTGCAGGTCGAGCAAGGCCTTCGCGCGTGGCAGGTCGTATTCGCTCATCTCGGACTTGAACGCCGCGTCGTAGCCGTAGGTCTGCGGCCCGATCGGGCTCTGCCCGGGGATCGCCTGGTTGCGGCGCACGAGGCGGATTTCGCGTTCGATATCGACGGCCAGTGAAATCGCCCGTCGCAGCGCCACCTTGTGCGGCTCGTAGCCGCCGACGACCGGGTGTTCCATCGCGAAATAACTCACCGAGACATCGGCGCGTGGATAACGCACGAGGCCGATGCCCTGCTTCTTGAGATTCGGCGCGAGCTGGTTGTTGGGCACCGCGATATTGGCAAAGTCCGCCGGCAGCTGATCGAGCATGTCCTGCTCGGCATTCAGGAACGACAGCCAGCGCGGCTGCGACTCTTCGATGATCGAGATCTGCACGCGGTCGATCAGCGGCAACTTGGCGCCCTTGAATCGCGCCGCAATCGCGGCCAAGCGAGCGTCACCCGGTGGCGGGGTCTCGTCGTAAAAGACGTCGCGGAAATTCGGGTTGCGCTCGAGCACGATGCGCGCGCTGCGTTTCCACTGCACCAGCTTGAACGGGCCGGTGCCGACCGGGTGCTCGCCGACCTTGTCGCCATAGGCCTCGACGACCTCGCGCGCCATCGCACCGGTGAAGGAGCCGTCGGTGAACTGGTGCAAAAACCGGGGCCGCGGCTCACCCAGCGTGATGCGAAAGGAATAGCGGTCGATGAGCTTGAGGCCTTCGACCTCGGCGTCGTAGTCGAACGGTTTTTTGTCCTTGATTAACCGCGCGCGCAGCTCAGACAAGCCCAGGATCTTGGCGTTTTCAAGCAGATAAAGATTGCCACTTTTCCAGCGCGGGTCGAAGTGGCGCTTCAGTGCGTAGAGGTAGTCGGCCGCGACCAGCTCGCGTTTGACGCCCTTGAAGGCCGGGTCGTCGGCAAAATAAATGCCCGGCTTGATGCGGAACGTGAAGGTCTTGAAGTCGGCAGAAACCTCGGGCATCGACGCGGCGGTATTCGGCCGCATGCGCGCCGGCGAGGCAAGGAATTCGAACTCCAGCGGCGCTTCGAAGATCCCGGCGGCGACGGTGCGTGAATAGAGGTCGGTGATCTGCGCCGGGTCGAATGTCGTCTCGGCGATGAGGAAGGCATAACGCAGGACTTTTTTCTGTGCGTCGCCGGCACCGGGCGCGGCCTGCGCCAACACCACGCCGCTGAGGAGCGCCAGGCTGGTGGCCAGCGCCAGCAGGGCTGAACGCGTCATGCGCATCATGGTGTGGGGCGGCGTCGATGAAGAGGCGCGCAGTCTAAGGCGGCGCGGGCAAATGCGGGGGAACCCTGAAGCGTGCGCGCCCTACACTCGCGCGTCCCAAACCCGAGGGAGATTCGCCTTATGGCCGCCTACATCCTGCGGCGCCTGTGGCAAATGGTGCCGACGCTGCTCGGTGTCGTGCTGCTGGTGTTTTTTCTGTTCAAGTATTTTGGCGGCGACCCGGCAGAGATTCTTGCCGGCCAGAACGCCACGCAGGAGCAGGTCGACTCGATCCGCCAGCAACTCGGCCTGGACCAGCCGGTGTGGGTGCAGCTCTGGATCTACCTGAAGAGCATCGTCACTTTTGACTGGGGCAAGAGCTGGGCGACCAACGAAGCGGTGAGCACGCTTTTTGCCAACCGGCTGCCGGCGACGCTGACGGTGATGCTGCCGATCCTGATCCTCGATGTGCTGCTGGCGCTGCCGATCGCGATGTGGGTGGCCTACCGGCGCGGGTCCCTCACCGACCGCACGATCATGGTCATCACCACCGTCGCGCTGTCGATCAGCTTTTTGGTCTACATCATCGTCGGGCAGTACCTGTTCGGCTTCCAGCTCGGCTGGTTCCCGGTGCAGGGCTGGAGCGACAGTGTGTGGACCAACCTGGCCGTCTACGTGCCGCTGCCGGTGCTGCTGGCGGTGATGGTCGGCCTGGCGCCGCAGACGCGGCTGTACCGCAGCTTTTTTCTCGACGAAATGGGGCACGACTATGTGCGCACCGCACGCGCCAAGGGCATGACCGAAGGCACGGTGATGTTCAAACATGTGCTGCGCAACGCGATGATCCCGATCCTGACGAATATCGGCCTGGCGCTGCCCGGGGTCTTTGTCGGCTCGTTCCTGATCGAGCAATTCTTTTCGATCCCCGGCCTCGGCCGCGAGGTGTTGCTGGCGGTGAACCGCAGCGACTACCCGGTCATCCAGGCGATCGCGGTCTATCTGTCGGTGCTGACGATGGTCATCAACCTGATCGTCGATCTGCTGTTCAAGCTGGTTGATCCACGGGTGGTGCTGAAATGATCATTCGCCGGGCCGTCCCAAGAGTGATCGCTCCCCCTCGGGGGGAAGTTGCCGCA
>JAYUSP010000488.1:0-3371 GCA_043755615.1 Betaproteobacteria bacterium | reverse complement strand
TCTGGTATTCGGCCAGCGACGTGCGCCGCCACAGGCCACGCGGGTTGGCCGCGTCGCGCCAGAAGTTGAAGAGAAACGCGCCCCGCCGCGCAACCATCGGGATGCGATCACGCGAGTCGAGGATTTCGAGCAGCTTGTTTCTGGTCGCACCAAATTCAGGCCAGGCCTCGAGCCGCTGCCGCGACTGCGCATTGCGCTCGCGCGCCCAGGCCAGCGCTTTTTCGCCCTGCACTTCTTCGAGCCAGAGATAGGGGTCGGTGGTCGCTGCGCTGTCGGCGATGGCTGGCGCGGTCTGCGCGGTTGAGGTTTGCATCGTGGTCATCAGCAACAGCGCGCCGAGGCACCGCCACAGGTTGAGTTTCATGGTCGTCTTCAAAGCGCGATCGCAGCGCTCATCGCGCAGCGCCGAACAGGCGCTGCGGCGTGATCTCGACGCTGTCGCGGTCGCCGTTGATATAGACATGACCGTCCTGCACCGATATCTGCCACTGCATCGAGCGTTGTGCCAGCCGGGCCAAGGCCTGCGCCTGGTCGGCAGGAATCTGCCAGACGTCCAGGTTGTTCAGGCGGCTCAGCTTGTTCACGATGCCGGCCCACCAGACCGCCGCCGCACTGCCATAGGTGTACAGCGTGACGCGGTCGGCGCGGCCGCAGGCTTTGGCCAGACGCCGGTCGTCGGGCTGGCCGACTTCGATCCAGTGCCGGAGCACGCCGGTCAGGTCGTGCAGCCACAGATCGGGCTCGTCGCTGTCGGACAGGCCGCGCGCAAATTGCAAAGCGCCGCGATGGTCGTCGCTCGGCACATGCAGCGCAAATGCGAGCAGGCGAACGAGCAGGCGCTCTTCGGTTTCTGAAGGGTGCAACGCGAGCGTCACGGCATGGTCGGCGTAGAGCTGCCGGTCCATATCGGCAATCTGCAACTGCGCCTTGTAGATCGTGGCTTTGAGTGCCAAGGGGTCGGCTTTCGGTGCAGAGTCGATGCGGGGGGATTTCAGGATTCGCCGCGCTGATGTTTGCCAGCCGACCAACCCTGGCCGGCCAGCCAGCGCCGGCCGTCGTCCGCGGCAGGTGCCTCGAGTTCGGTGGCCATCGCATCGTTCCAGCGGTTCAGAAAACCGAACAGCGCGACGACGCCGGTGATCTCGACGATCTCGCCGTCGTCCCAATGGCGGCGCAATTCGGCCGCGATCTCGGGTGTCACCGCGCCTGGCACCGTGGCCGCGGCGGCCGCAAATTCCAGCGCGGCGCGTTCAGCGGCGGTGAACAGCGCGCTGCTGCGAAAGTCCCAGACGGCATCCAGCCGGGCCGGGGCCGCACCTTCACTTTCACCAAAGCGCTGCGCTGCGCGAATCGTGTGCGCTTCGCAATACCGGCAGCCGGCGATGCGGCTGGCAATATGGCCGACCAGGCGCTTGAGCTCGCTCGTCACGCGGCCTTCGTTGGCCATCACCGCGCGATTCAGTTCCGTGAAGGCGCGTGCGATCGCCGGCCGGCGCATCATCGTCAGTACGCTGTTCGGTGGAAAGCCCAGCGTGGTGTTGAAGAATCGCGCGAGCTCGGCGACCTGCGCGTCGTGGTCGGTCGGCAGTGGTTCGACGAGGGCCATCAGGGGGCTTTCTCGGCGAGAGTTTTCAGGTTCGCCAGGCTGCCTTCAAAGTCCTTGCCGACCATGCCATCCGCGAACAGCGTCATCCAGCGGAACAGCGGGTTGCTGCCCATATTGCCGTTCATGACCCAGGTGACCCGGGTGCTGCGGCTGTTCGCGCTTTCGGCGGCGAATACCAACTCACCTGCCGACGTGGTGCCGAAGTCGGGGAAGTAGAGGTCGTAAGCAACGCGCTTGCCGGCTTCAGCCGCGGTGAAGGTCATCTTGCCATCGCCTTCGCTCGCGCTCGTCCAGTCCCAGGCGGCACCAGCGCCCGACTCGGGCCCGGAATAGTCGATCTTCATCGCCGCATCGCGCTGGTTCCAGACGCTCCAGCGTTTCCATTCTCGCGGGCTCACCACCAGCGGGTAGATCTTGTCCGCCGGGGCGTTGATGCCCAGACTGCGGCTGACCTTGAATTGCGGTGACAACATCATGCCGCCCAGCCACAACACCAGCGCCAGCGCGAGCACGATGCCGAGCAGCCATTTGACGATGCGCATGGGAAACCTCCTCGTGGTTGACAGGCCCGCGACGGGCCGGCGCCGGGGATTGTGAACGCCTTTGGCCGCGGCCGGCTGGCAGCGGCGGGGACGGTGGCATCATCGGCGCCCTGTCGCTGAATCTTCTCGCTGCGTCGCGTCGCTGGTTCGTTTCACTGGTTCATTTTTTTCGCGTCCGCGCGGCCCGCCCAGGATCTGCCATGAACCATTTCAGCCCTTGTGCCGCTTTCGTCGCCGCAGCCGCCGCGCTCTTCATCGGTGGCCCGCTGCTGGCACAGACCGCACCCGCCAAAGCGCCGACCAAGTCGACGGTCAAGGCGCCGGCGAAGGCCGCTGCCAAATCGGCGCCAGCGGCGCCAGCGGCGCCAGCGGCGCCGGCCGAAAAGCTGTCGTCTTTTGGCGGTGCCAGTGGCACTGGAAAGCTGCTCACGCGCGACGAACTTCGGGCCTGCTTCAAGGAGCGCGACGAACTTGCGGCCCGCCGCGTTCAGATCGACGTCGAGCAAAAACGCAACGAGGCCGAACGCGGCGAGTTGCTCAGCGGCGGCGAAGCGCTGAAGACCGAACTGGCCGCGCTCGACCGCAGCAGCGGCGACGCCGTCGATGCCTACAACCTGCGTGCGAAAAAACGTGACGAAGCGGTCGATGCCTACAACACCCGCCAGCGCAAACTCGTCGCCGACGCTGAAAAACTGACCGACACCCAATCGCTGTGGAAGTCAGAGTGTGGCGACCGGCGCTACCGCGAAGACGACGAAATCGCGATCCGCCGCACCCCCTGAGGGCGGACTTCACTATCGAGGCAAGCCGATGACGACCACGACCACGACTGCGACCACAACCCCGCCGGCTGCCGCATCCAACCCGCTGCTGCAACCCTGGACAGCGCCGCACGGCATGCCGCCGTTTGCAGCCCTCTTGCCGGCGCATTTCGAGCCCGCCTTTGACGCCGCGATGGCCGAACACCGCGCTGAGCTGGCGGCGATTGCCAGCACCGAAGCGGCGCCCAGTTTTGACAACACCATCGCCGCGTTCGACCGCAGCGGCCGTCTGCTGGCGCGCATCGGCTCGGTCTTCTACAACCTCGCCGCGTCGGCCACCAGCGACGCGCTGCAAGCGGTGCAGCGCGAGCTGGCCGGGCCCTTGGCGGCGCACGAAAACGATGTCTATTCGAACCGCGCCCTCTTTGCGCGCATCGACAGCTTGTTCGAGCAGCGCGCCCG
>JAYUSP010000487.1:0-3373 GCA_043755615.1 Betaproteobacteria bacterium | reverse complement strand
TTGTATCGACGATCGGTGAGCAGACCGCCAGCCGCCCGGTGCTCGACGCGATCATCGGCCTGGCGCACCAGCTCGGCATCCGCCTCATCGCCGAAGGTATCGAGACGACGGCGCAGTGGGACTACCTGGCCAGCCGCGGCGTCAGCAGCGCGCAGGGTTACCTGATTGCCAAGCCGATGCCGCTGGACACCTTTGTGCGCTGGTTCGGCGAACAAGGCGCGGCTGTCGCCGCCGCCGGCGAAGCCAGCGCGCGCGCACCGTCGGCGCCCGGCGACCCGGTGTTGCAGGCGCTGTGGCAACGCATGCGCTCGACCGGCGGGCTCGATATCCACGACCGCATGCACCGGCTGCGCAGCTACCGGCGATGTTTTGTCGGCCGCGAGGCGGTCGACTGGCTGGTCCGCCACCAGCGTGTCAGCCGCGAAGAAGCGGTGCGCATCGGGCGCCGGCTGGTGGCTTTGGGTTGGGCGCGGCATGTCGTCGACGAACATGACTTCGAGGATGCCGACCTGTTTTTCAGCGTTGCCGACAGCGAATTCGGCCCGGTGATCGCGCCGCCGGTGCAGGCGCTGCGCCAGGCGCTGCGCAGTGTCGACGCCGGCCCGGCGTTCGCCGACCATCGGCGCGGCCTGCTGCTGCATCGCCGCTGCAGCACCGGCCGCCAGATCGTCGACTGGCTGGTGCAGGGCCATGCGGTGTCGCGTGACGAAGCCGCGCAGTGGGCCGTGCAACTGATGCGCCAGGGCGCGCTGCGCCATGTCTACGACGACCGGCCGTTTGCCGACGGGGGCCACCTCTACCGTTCGACCTGAGTCGCTGCAGCGGCAGGCGGCTGCCAGCCAGCCAGCCAACCAGCCACCGCCGGCTGGCCACGATCGCCGCATGATGCACACTGCACAGCGCGCTCACGCTGCCGCTCACAGGAGACCTGCTCATGCAACGCATTGGATTCATCGGCGCCTCGGGATTGATGGGCCACGGGATGGCCAAACACCTGCGCGCCAAGGGCTACCCCTTGGCCATCACGGTGCACAAAAACCGCGATCGTGTCGCCGACTTGCTCGACGCTGGAGCGACGCTGGTCGCAACACCAGCAGCACTGGCACGCACGAGCGACATCGTGTTTGTCTGCGTCACCGGCTCGCCGCAAGTCGAGGCCGTGGTCAGCGGGCCCGAAGGCTTGCTCGCCGGTGCCGCGCGCGGCCTCGTCGTTGTCGATACGTCCACCGCCGAGCCCGACTCGACCAACCGATTGCGTGCGCTGTGCGAAGCCCAAGGTGTGCAGTACATCGACGCCCCGCTGGCGCGCACGCCGGTCGAAGCCGAGGCCGGGCGCTTGAACGTGATGGTCGGCGCCACCGACGCGCAGTTTGCGCTGCTCAAACCGGTGTTGCAGGCCTTTGCCGAAAACGTCTTCCACGTCGGCCAGGCCGGTGCCGGGCATGTCATCAAGCTGCTCAACAACTTCATTGCGCAGGCGATCTGCACCGCGACTGCAGAAGCCTTTGCGGTCGGCCAGCGGGCGGGGGTCGATCTCAAGCAGCTGGTGGCGCTGGTCTCGGCCGGCGGCGTCAACTCTGGCCTGTTCCAGCTCATGAGCAAGACGCTTGACGGCGACCTGGCCGGCTTGCGCTTCGAGATGAACAACGCCCGCAAGGACATCCGCTACTACACCCACCTGGCCGAGAACCTGGCCGTGCCGACGGTCGTTGGCGAGGCGGTGCACCAGTCGTTGACGCTGGCCTGCGCGCTGGGTTACGGCGAGAAGTTCGTGCCCTCGCTGGTCGAGGCGCAGGAAAAACTCACCGGCGCGAAGATCGTGCCGCGTTAGAGCCCGCGCGGGTCTGGGCCGCGCTGCAAACCCGGGCTTGAGCGTAGATTGGCGCGGCGGGCTCATCGCTGGGCCGCGCCGCGCGGCGCCGGGCGTTTGGGCCACGCCGCCGGACGGGCGGCGCATCCGCGACGCGGCCCCCGGGTGCCGGCCCAGCGCCGCCGCGGGGCCCCTCACGTGCGCCGCTTGGTCGAGACGGCCGGCGCAGATGCCGGCGCCGCGGCGGGCACTGCAACCGCTGCCGGCACCGCCGTAACCGCAGGTGCCGACGGTGCTGAGGGTGTCGCGACGATGCCCGTGCAGCGCTTGTCGATCGCTGCCTTTTGGAGTGCATCGGACTCACCCCGCAACCGCGCAAATTCGGCTTGTTGCGGCTTTGAGCCGCCGAGGGCAAATAGTGCCGGCCAGAACAGCACCATGCCCACGCCGACGAGCGCCTTGTCGCTCGAGGCGGCCTGGTCCAGGCTGCCGGCGATCTCGCCGGCACGGGCTTGGATGCGCTGGGTCTCGGCCGTGATCTGCGCGCAGTCGTAGGCCTGGTATTGCAGCGGTGAAACGTAGCTTGAGGTGATGTCCTTCGAAGAGGTTGCGCAAGCGGTGAGGGCAATGGCTGCCGAGAGTGCCGTCACGACGGCCTTTCGAGCAGGGCCTCCAGCGGCGGCGCGGGAGGCGGGGGCGGTGTCGGTGAAGTCCACGGTGTGCTTTCAGTCGCCCGAACTGCGCGCGAAGATGGATCGGGCAGAGACCGTTTCTTCGCGGGGCAAGTACGACCTTGTACGAGTTCCCATCGACACAAGCGGATTGGTGGGGCTTCACGGATCATCCTGCGCGGCGGGCTGGCCAAATCGGCGCCGTTGTGGCGCGCCCGCTGCGCGCCTGCCGACACGCGCGCCGCCCCCGGTGGGACCTGCCGCCGGCCGCACCGCGACGATCAGTTCCGGGGCAAGACTTGCACGTTGAATTTGACGAAATAGGCACGCTCGATCTCTTGCAGGCCCAGTTTGATCGCCGCAAGCAGGTCGTCGCGGTTGACGGTCGCCGGGCGGCTCGTGCTGCGCGCCAGTTCGTCGGCGTAGAGCTTGGGATCACACTTTGGCGGCGCGCCCTTCTTGCCACAGCCCGTGGCAAGAATGCCAAGCAACAGCTCCTGGCCCGACGTACTGGCCAGCGCCTCTGGCGCGATGGCGGTTGCCGCCGTGGCGGCAACTCCAGCCGCTGCGCGCTGCATGGATTGACGTCGATTCATGTTGAGTTCCTTCGTCAGATGTCACCCGAGCACCAGGGCCCCGGGTCCGCCCTTGGGCGCCGAGGATGGCGCCTCCTGCCACTTTTTGAGGATCCGGTGCCAGTCGGACGCCTCGGGTTTGCTGGCTGCATAACGCTGCACCAGATGCTGCACGCGGGCCGCCGCCGGATCAGCGCCCGCGGCCGCCGCGTACACCGCGTGGCGCAGCCGCAGCGGGTGTTCGTCGGGCAGCGCCCGACCCCACAGCGCGGCCGCCGCCCCGTGGTGCTGGCGGGCACGGTCAGCTTCGCCGGCGG
>JAYUSP010000486.1:0-10370 GCA_043755615.1 Betaproteobacteria bacterium | reverse complement strand
CGCTGCTCGCGTTTGCACTGAGTTTTGACGAGGTCATCGTGACCACCTTCACCGCCGGCCAGCAGACGACGCTGCCGATCTGGATGCTGCAGGAGCTGATCCGCCCGCGCCAGCGGCCGGTGACGAATGTGGTCGCGGTGGTGATCATCGCGCTGACCTTCATCCCGATCCTGGCCGCCTACCTGCTGACCCGCGCCGATGAGCCCGGACAGGCTTGAGTGTCCGCGTCGCCACCGCGCTTACCAGATCTTTACCGCTGCAAAGGAGCGTTAGCCCCATGAACCTGCCCACCGAACTTTTTATCGACGGCAACTTCGTCACCGGCGAAGGCGAGCCCGAAAACGTGCTCAACCCGGCCACCGGCGAGCTGCTTGTCGCGGTGCACGAGGCCTCGGCCGACCAGGTGCACAAGGCAGTGTCCGCCGCACACCGCGCGTTTGACAGCTGGAGCGAAACGACGCCGATGGAGCGCTCGCGCTTGTTGCTCAAACTGGCCGATGCGATCGAATCCCGCGGCGAGGAGTTTGCCCGCATCGAGTCGCTCAACTGCGGCAAACCTTATGCCCGCGCGCTGGGCGACGAGATTCCGGCGATCGCCGACTGCTACCGCTACTTTGCTGGCGCCGCGCGCTGCATGGGCGGCACACTGGCCAACGAATACCTGGCCGGCCACACGAGCATGATCCGGCGCGACCCGGTCGGTGTGGTCGGCTCGATCGCGCCCTGGAACTACCCGCTGATGATGGCCGCGTGGAAAACCGCGCCGGCCCTGGCCGCCGGCAATACGGTGGTCATCAAGCCGAGCGAGCAGACCCCGCTGTCGACGCTGATGCTGGCGCGGGTGGTCGCCGAGATCTTCCCCAAGGGTGTCTTCAACGTCATCGCCGGGCGCGGCCCGACGGTCGGCCAGCCGCTCGTCGAACATCCGAAGGTGGCGATGGTCAGCATCACCGGCGACGTCTCCACCGGCCGCAAGATCCTGCAGGCCGCGAGTGGTTCGCTCAAGCGCACGCATCTCGAACTTGGTGGCAAGGCACCGGTGATCGTTTTCGATGACGCCGATATCGAAGCCGTCGTCGAAGGCATGCGCACTTTTGGTTATTACAACGCCGGCCAGGACTGCACCGCGGCCTGCCGCATCTACGCCGGCGCGAAGGTCTACGACAAACTGGTCGCCGACCTGTCGAGCGCGGTGAAAACGATCAAGGTCGGCACCCAGGACGAGCCCGATGTCGAGATCGGCCCGCTGATCAGCGACCGCCAGCGCAACCGCGTCGCGAGTTTTGTCGAGCGCGCGCAAATGGCCGGGCATATGGAGATCACGGCCGGTGGCAAGGCGCGCGCTGGCGCGGGGTTTTTCTACGAACCGACAGTCATCGCCGGCGCCCGCCAAGAGGACGAAATCGTCAAGCGCGAGGTCTTCGGCCCGGTCGTCAGCGTGACCCGTTTCACCGATACCGAACAGGCCATCCAGTGGGCCAACGATTCCGATTACGGCCTGGCCTCGAGCGTCTGGACCCAGGACGTCGGCCGCGCGATGCGCGTGGCCAAGAAGCTGCAATACGGCTGCACCTGGATCAACACCCACTTCATGCTCGTCAACGAGATGCCCCACGGCGGCATGAAGTCATCCGGCTACGGCAAGGACATGAGCATGTACGCGCTGGAGGACTACACCGTCGCGCGGCACGTGATGGTCAAGATGTAGGCGCCGCCAGCGCGCGCAGGCGCTCGTCGCGGTTGTCGTTTCAACTCTGGCGCCGCGTGCGCGACTGCTCGCGCGCCAGCTCGATGAACTCGTTGGCCGCGGGTTTGAGCCCCGAGCCACGGCGCCAGACGAGGCCGACGTCGACGGTCGGCACTTCGTCGCGCAGCTGGCGCGCTTCGACATGTTCGGCGTCGAGCGTCCACGGCCGGTACAAAAAATCCGGCAGTACCGCGATGCCGGCACCGGCACCGACCAGCGAGCGCACCGCTTCGAGCGACGAGGTGCGCAGGATCGTGCGTGGCTTCAACTGGTGCCGCGCCCACACGCTGCGCATCAGGTCGTCGATGCGGTCGGCTTCGAGCACGATCTGGTCGCAGCCGGCGCAGTCGGCCAGGGTCAGCTCGTCACGCGAGCGCAACACATGGTTGGACGCCAGCCAGACCCGGTTCGGGCTGCGGGTCAGCGTTTCGGCGACCAGCGCCTGCGGTTCGCTGAGCGCGTTGCTGACCATGATCGCAACGTCGAGTTCGCCGTTGATCAGCAGGTGCTCCAGGAAACGCGGCGAGTCTTCGGTGACAAAGACCTCGACCGCCGGGCAGTTGCGCCTGAAGCGACTGAACAGCTCGCTGAGGTAATAACCCGCGACGAGGCTGGTGACTCCGATCGACAGCACCCCGGCGATGCCGGTCGCTGCCTCGGCCGCATGCAGCCGCGTTGCGTCGGCGACCGCGGCGATGACCTTGCGCGCGCTGGCCAGGAAGCGGTGGCCCTGTGGTGTCAGCGCCATGCCCTTGGAGCTGCGTGCAAAGAGCGCGCTGCCGAGCTCGCCTTCGAGTTCGAGCATGGCCTTGGTCAAGGCGCTCTGCGCGATATTCAACATCCGAGACGCCGCGGCGACCGAGCCGCTCTCAGCGACCGCGATGAAATAGCGGAACTGGCGCAGCGTGACGTGGCGGTGGTTCATCGGCTCGGGGGGACAGCGTCGCTCTGTGGTGTCGCTCGGGATTGCCGCTCGCTTGTGTGCGTCAGGTCAGCACCGTCAGGTCCGGCTTCAGGTCTGGCGTCAGGCGGTGGCGCAGGCAACACACACGGCGCTCACGCGTCGCGCGCGCCGAGTCGCTCGAGCAGGCCGTTGAGCTCGTCGAGGGAGCCAAAAGCGATCGCGATCTCGCCCTGCTCACCACGCCGCGTCTTGCGGTGGACGCGGATCTCGACCGCCGCCGCAAGCTTGTCGGCGAGCTGTTCTTCGAGCCGCACGAGGTCGCGCGACTTGTCTTTCTTCACCCGCAGCAGCGGCGCCTGGCGGCCCTGGTTCTGCGCCCGCGCGACGAGTCTTTCGGCTTCGCGCACCGACAGCTTCTTGGCCACCACCTCGTTGGCGCTGAGGATTTGCTGCGCCGCGTCGAGCGACAGCAATGCCCGGGCGTGACCCATCTCGAGGTCACCGCTGAGCAACATCTGCTGCACCGGCGCGCTCAGGTTCAAAAGCCGCAGCAGGTTGCTCGCCGCGCTGCGCGAGCGACCCACCGCCTGCGCTGCCTGTTCGTGGGTGAGCTTGAACTCGACTACCAGGCGCTGCAGGCCCTGCGCTTCTTCGAGCGGATTCAGATCCTCGCGCTGCATGTTCTCAATCAGCGCCATCACCGCCGCAGCTTCGTCACCGACCTCGCGCACCAGCACCGGCACTTCGTCCAGGCCGGCCAGCGCGGCGGCGCGAAAGCGCCTCTCGCCGGCGATGATCTCGTAGCGGCCGGGCGTGGCGCCGGCCAGCGGGCGCACCAGCACCGGCTGCATCACTCCTTGTGACTTGATGCTCTCGGCAAGCTCGTACAGGGCGCCTTCGTCGATGCGCGTGCGCGGCTGGTAGCGGCCGGCTTGCAACTGGCTCAGCTTCAACACCGTCGGCAGCGCAGGGGCACCGCCTGCGGGTGCATCAACGACGGTGGGGCCGAGTAGGGCTTCGAGACCGAGGCCGAGGCCCTTGGGCTTTTTGCTGATGACCATGGTCGCGATTGTCTCCGAGCGTCGGGCCGCAACCCATGCTGATCAACCCCGGCGGCGGCGCTCGGCGGCGGGGAACAACACCTCGCGCTCGAAGTACAGCCGCAGGCGCAGCGTGCGCGGGTCCATGCGCCCCGGCGCGCGCGCCAGGTGTTCGGCCACCGCATCGACGCGCAGCAGCAGCTCGCCGTCTTCGTCGCGACGCCAGCGGCCCGCAAATCGCGCCGCCAGCACCTCTTCGCGGTCGTCATTGCCCAGCACACGCTGCAAACCGCTGGCGCCGACCCAGACATGACGGCCGTCGTCGTCGATGCGCAGCGGCAGGCCGCCAAAGCTGTGGTGCCGGCCCTGCTCGCGCCGCCAGTGGAAGGCGCGCAGTTGCAGCAGCAATTGGTCGAGCCAGCGCACACCGGCGCGCGGCGCCACGAGGGCAACGGCGGCAATGACCACGGCCAACAGCAGCAGGAGCCACAGCCCGACACCCCACCGATGCAGCAGCCCGAGGCCGGCGCCGAGCGCGACAACGATGACCAACGCCTGCACCAGCGGCCGTTTCACTGCCTTGCCTTATCCTTGAGCCTGACCCACGGCATTGTGGGCGCAGGACGCGGTCATGAACGCAGCAACATCAGCAAGCACTCCAGCAACGATAGCCAAGATATTTGTCGACGGCCAAGAGGGCACCACCGGCCTGCGCATCCACGAGGTACTGGCGGCGCGCAGCGATATCGAAGTGCTGCGCATCGATGCCGACCGCCGCAAGGACGCGGCCGAACGCAAGCGCCTGCTCAACGCTGCCGACATCGCTTTTTTGTGCCTGCCCGACGCCGCGGCGCGCGAGGCGGTGGCCTTGATCAGCAACCCGCAGACCTGCGTCATCGACGCCAGCACCGCACACCGCACCGAAGCCGGCTGGGCATTCGGCCTGCCCGAGCTGGCGCCCGGCCAACGCGATGCGATCCGGCGCAGCAAGCGCATCGCCAACCCCGGCTGCCACGCCAGCGCCTTCATCATGTTGCTGCGCCCGCTCGTCGATGCCGGCATCGTGCCGCGCGACCTGGCGGTCTCGGCAACATCGATCACCGGTTACTCCGGTGGCGGCAAGAAGATGATCGCGCAGTACGAGGCCGGTGGTGATGCCCGGCTCACGTCACCGCGGCCGTATGGCCTGACGCTGGCGCACAAACATATCCCCGAGATGCAGGCCCACACCGGGCTGGCCGCCAAGCCGCTGCTGATGCCGATCGTGAGCAATTTCTACAAGGGCCTGGCGGTGACGGTGCCGCTGCACCACAGCCAACTCAAGCCCGGTGCCTGCGCCGCAGACATCCAGCGCGCTTTCGAGAAACACTATGCGGATGAGCGCTTCGTTCGCGTCATGCCGATGTCTGACCCGGCCACGCTCGAAGACGGATTCTTCGATGTGCAGGCCTGCAACGACACTAACTTTGTCGATCTCTTTGTGTTCACGGGCGCGGCGCAGACGCTGCTGATCGCACGCCTGGACAACCTGGGCAAGGGCGCCAGCGGCGCCGCGGTGCAGGCGATGAACGTGCACCTGGGGCGCGACGAGGGGCTGGGGTTGTGAAGGCCCCCGAGAGCGGCCAGGGCCGGCCGAATCCACAAGGGGATCAAGGCAGTGGCACAGCCACCATCCTTGAGGGCGCCCCGCCGCTCGCCGTTACTTGATCAGGCCTTCGGCCTTCATCGCCGCCTGCACTGCCGGGCGCGCCGCGACGCGGGCCTGGTAGGCATTGAGGTTGGCAAAGCCTGACAGGTCGACGCCGACAAGTTTGGCCCAGCCGGTGACGGTGAAGAGGTAGGCATCGGCGACCGTGAAAGTGTCGCCCATCAGGTAGTGCTTGCCTTCGAGCTGTTCATCGACCCAGCGGTAGCGGTCGGCGAGCTTGGCGCGGTAGATTGCCTTGCCTTCTTCGGGCATCGCGGCGTTGAACAGCGGGCTGAAACCTTTATGGAGTTCGCTGGTGGTGAAGTTCAACCACTCTTGCAGGCGGTAGCGCTCCATCGTGCCAGCGGCCGGCGCGAGTTTGGACGCCGGCGCCTGGTCGGCCAGGTATTGCACGATCGCCGGGCCTTCGCTCAGGCGCTGGCCGTCGTCGAGCTCAAGCAGCGGCACATAACCCTTGGCGTTGATGGTGTAGTAGTCGGTGCCGTCGGCGAGCTTGTGGGTCTTGGTGCTGGCCAGCACGGGCTGGTAGGCCAGGCCCGCTTCATGCAACACGATATGCGGGCTGAGCGAACAGGCGCCGGGGCTGTAATAGAGCTTCATGGGGATTCCTTGAGTTGTGGAGTTCGGTGCGCGATCGCGGCGGGATCGATCTGCGGCCCGTCGGTCGGGCCGGCCAAACCACCCAGCCGATGCTCAGACCCGATGCGCCGACGATAGCCCTGCGGGCAAAGCCCTGCTGGTGGCAATGCTGAATGCAGCATTCAATCTGGTTCGCGCGCTGCCGGCTGGTGACTGCCGCGACTTGCGGTAGTCTGCCCGCATGCCACGCCAAACTCTTGCCGAAGACCAGATCCACCCCGCGGTGCGCGCGCGTGTTGCGGGCCATCACCAGGCCGTCGTCGACGAGGTGCGCGCGGCGATCGCCGCCCACCCGGTGGTGGTGGTCGGCATGCGCCAGAACCCGTATCCCCGACGTGCCCGCAAGCGGCTGGCTGCCGCCGGCATCAACTGCCACTATCTCGAATACGGCAGCTATTTCAGTGGCTGGCGCCGACGCAACGCGCTGAAGATGTGGTCTGGCTGGCCGACCTTGCCGATGGTCTTTGTGCGCGGCGTCCTGGTCGGCGGCGCCGACGACCTGGCCAAGCTGATCGACAGCGGCGAGCTCCGACGACTGCTGTCCTGACACCACTCAAGCGTCGATTTCCGCCGCCCATCCGCTTGCAGCCGGCGCCAGCGGCCAGGCCAAGCAAAATCGCGGCCATGGCTTCCAACTTCTTCCTGATCGGCGCTGCTGCGCTGTTGTCAATGCTGGCGTCGGCGGCACTGGCGCAACCCACGCCGGCCGCTGCTGCGCGCAGCGAAGCCGCGGCGCTCAAACCCTGCCGGCTCGACGGTGTCGAGCACGACGCGCTGTGTGGCGTGGTCAAGCGTCCGCTGGATCCGAACGCGCCGAACGGCAAGCAGATCGACATCCACTTTGCGGTGTTGCCCGCGCTGGCGCGGAATAAAAAAAGCGACCCGGTTTTTTTCTTCGCTGGCGGCCCCGGGCAGAGTGCGATCGCGCTCGCCGGTCCGGTCGGGCGCATGTTCGCGCGTGTCACCAACCGGCGCGACCTGGTCTTGATCGACCAGCGTGGCACCGGGCGCAGCGCGCCGCTGCGGTGTGAAGCCGACAGTGCAACCAGACCACTGCAAGAGCTGGTCGACCCGGCGCGACAGGCCGACGATCTGAAGCGCTGCCTGGCGCAATTGCAGCAACTTCCGCATGGCGACCTGCGCCAGTACACGACCTCGATCGCGATGGCCGACGCCGACGCGGTGCGCCGCGCGCTCGGCGCAGCGCAGGTGAATATCGTCGGCGGCTCTTACGGCACCCGCGCGGCGCTTGAGTACATGCGCCAATTTCCGAAGCAGGTGCGGCGCGCGGTGATCGACGGCGTCGCGCCGCCCGACATGGTGCTGCCGGTTTCGTTTTCCGGCGATGCGCAGGCGGCCTGGGACCATTTGCTTGGTGCCTGCGAAAGTGATGCGGCATGCGCCCAACAACATCCGCGGCTGCGTGCCGACTGGGCCGCGCTGCTGGCCAGCCTGCCGCGTCCGGTGACGGTGGCGCACCCACTGACCGGGCGCGACGAGACGTTCTCGATGACCCGCGAGATGGCCACCGGCATGGTGCGGCTGCCGCTGTACGTGCCGGCCCTGGCGTCTGCCTTGCCGCATGCGGTAAGCCAGGCGGCGCAGGGCCGTTTCACGCCGTTGGTCGGCATTGCCGGAGCGATGGCCGGTGGCCGCGACAGCGCGATGCGGCTGGCGATGGGCATGCACTTCTCAGTGGTCTGCGCCGAAGACATGTCGCGACTGAAGTTGTCAACCGACCGGCCCGGGCCCGACTTCGGCGAGAGTTTTGTCGACCTCTACCGCAAGGCCTGCGCCGACTGGCCACGCGGTGCGGTGCCGCCGGCATTTTACGAGATGCTGCCTGCGCCGGCCGCGACGCTGGTGCTGTCCGGCGGCATCGACCCGGTGACACCGCCGCGCCACGGCGAGCGCGCGGCCAAGGCGCTGGGTGTGCTGGCGCGTCATGTCGTCGTGCCCAACGCCGGCCACGGGGTGATGGCCATTGGCTGCATGCGCGATGTGCTGTTCCGCTTCTTCGATGCCGAGGACGACCAGGCCGCGATGCAGGTCGATGCGAGTTGTGCCCAAACCATCCCGCGGCCGCTGGCTTTTGTGCCGGTCGGTCCAGCCTCGACGACGCCCAATGAGAGCGCCAAAAAATGATCCACGTCGAAGGCTTGGCCAAATCGTTTACCCAGGGCCGCGGCAAGAAGGCGCGCACCGTCCACGCCGTTGCGGGTGTTGATTTCACTGCCGCCGACGGCTGCATCACCGGCCTGCTCGGGCCCAACGGCGCCGGCAAGACGACCACGCTGCGCATGGTTGCTGCGCTGCTGCCGCCCGACGCCGGGCGGATCACGGTCGACGGCATCGATGTCGCCACCGATTCGGCAAAAGCGCTGGCACGAATGGGCGTGTTGTCCGACTCGCGTGGCCTCTACACACGCTTGAGCGCGCGCGAAAATATCGTCTATTTCGCGCGCCTGCATGGCATGACCGACGCGGCCGCGAATGCACGCGCCGAGTTGCTCGCGCGCACGCTGGACATGACGCCGCTGCTCGACCGCCGCTGCGAAGGTTTCAGCCAGGGCGAGCGCATGAAAACCGCGCTTGCACGCGCGCTGGTGCACAACCCGCCAAACATCATCCTCGACGAGCCGACGAATGGCCTCGATGTGCTGGCCACTCGCTCGCTGCGCGAGGCCCTGCGACGGCTGCGCGATGTCGAAGGCAAGTGCATCGTTTTTTCGACGCACATCATGCAAGAGGTCGAGCGGCTGTGTGACCAGGTCGTCGTCGTTTCACATGGCCGCACGGTGGCCGCGGGCACGGTCGCCGAGTTGTCGGCACGCACCGGTGAATGCGACTTTGAAGAGACCTTTGTGAAGCTCGCGTTCACCAGCGACGAACGTGCATCAGGTGATGCTTTAGGTGGCGAGTCCGGTGGCGGGGCCGGTGGCGGCGCAGCTCGCGGCGCGGGCGCTACTGCGCGAGCATCGTCATGAAAACCATCTTCGCAGTCTTTCGCAAGGAGCTGCTCGACGCGTTGCGCGACCGGCGCACGTTGGTCATGGTGCTGCTGAGTTCGGTGGCGATCGGGCCGCTGGTGCTGGTGCTGATTTCGGCGCTGGTCTCGGGGGTTGAAAAACGTGCCGAAGCGCGCGAGGTCGTCGTCTCCGGCATCCAGCACGCGCCGTCGCTGCGCAACTATCTCGAGCGCCAGACGTACACCATCCGCGAAGCGCCGGCGGACTACGAAGCACAGCTCAAGGACAGCAAGCTCGGCGACCCGGTGCTCGTGATCCGCGCCGGTTTCGAGGCTGAGCTGGCCAGCGGCGAGACGCCGGTGATCGAAGTCGTGAGCAGCGCCGCCAACCAGCGCGCGCAAAGCGGCGCCGGCCGGGTCGGCCGATTGCTGCGCGGCTTCAACCAGGAGCAGGCGACGCTTCGGCTGGCGGTGCGCGGCGTCTCGCCGGCGGCGCTGACGGCAACGCAGATCGAAGACCGCGACCTCGCCGACCCGGCCACCCGCGCCGCGCAGCTGGCCGGCATCGTGCCGTTTTTTGTCCTCATGGCGGTGCTCTACGGCGCCCTGAACGCGGCCCTGGATACCACCGCCGGCGAGCGCGAGCGCGGGTCGCTCGAGCCGCTGCTGATGAACCCGGCGACACCGGGCGCGATCGTGATCGGCAAATGGGGCGCCGTCGCCAGCGTGGGCATGCTGATCGCGGTGCTGAGTTGCTTCAGCTTCCTGCCCGGGCAATGGTTGTTGCGCAGCGAAACGCTGTCGGCGATGTTCCGCTTCGGCCCCGGCGAGGCGGGGCAGTTTTTGCTGCTGCTGCTGCCGCTGGCCGGTGCGCTGTCGGCGCTGCTGATGGCGATTGCGATCCGCTGCAAGACTTTCAAGGAAGCGCAGGCGAATGCGACGATCGTCGTGCTGGGTGTGTCGATGCTGCCGCTGGTGACGCTGTTCAACCAGAGCGGCGAGGCGCCCTGGCATCTGTGGGTGCCGGCGCTGGCGCAGATCACGCTCATGAGCCGGGTCCTCAAAGGCGAGGCCTTGACCGCGCCGGATGTGCTGGTGCCGATGTTGGTGAGCGCCTTGCTCGCCGCGGTCTGCGTCTGGTTTGTCGCGCACACGCTGCGCGCGGCGGCATTGAAGTAAGGCCCGGCGGGCTCTCCTGGCAGGCGGTGCGGCGGCGCACGGCGAGCCGCCTGCGATCCTGCAGTTGCACTTTGAAGTTAGCGCCAGCTGTCGGGAATCGTCAATACTTCCAACGATGTCAGCCACTGCATCGCATGCTCCCGATGACTGCCACACATCTCGGGCGTCGGCACCAGCGAAACGCA
>JAYUSP010000485.1:0-3391 GCA_043755615.1 Betaproteobacteria bacterium | reverse complement strand
CATTCATCGAACGTGCACCGGACAACCACCCGCGCTGGATCGCCGGCGCCGCGCAGGCACGGCTGACCAGGGACGCGAGTTCGTTGCGGTTCGGCACCGGCCCGTCGTTGTGGCCGCGGCCGGCGCCGGCGACATCGCAGGCATCCCACTTCGCAAACAGGGCCCAGAGCAGGAGCAGCGTGGCGAGCACCCAGAAAACCCTGACGCCAACGCGGCCTGGGCCGAGCCACTGCACGAGTCGCTTCCGCGCCCGGTCGTGCAGACGCCGCGGCCAGGCGCGGCTGCGCGCGTGTAGCGCCTGCAGCCGTGGCAGCAGGGTCTGCAAGCTGCGCACCAGCATCGCGGCCAGGCGTTCGTCGGGTTCATGGTCTTCGTCGAAGGCCAGCAGCAGCACGGCGCAGCAGGGTTGGTCCGGGCGCCGCAACGGCAGCGACATCAGGTGCGCCTGCGGATAGGTGTCGGGGTTGGTATTGGCAAGCGATTCGCGCAGCTGGCCATGCGCCGGCCAGCGGTTGGCGCCGGCGCGGTCGGTCGCTGCCAGGCGCACGCCGCTGTCCTGGTCGAGCGCTTCGTCGAGCGCATCTTCGGTGAGCTGGGTCTGCCGGCTGAAATGGTCGAAGCGGTCGCAGTGGCTGATCGCGACAATCCGCATGTGGTCGCCGTGACGCCAGCCAAGCACGACCTGCCCGGCGCCGGTCTGCGCTGCCAGCGCGGTGACCAGCGTCAGCGCCGCCGGGCCGAAGTGGTCCAGCGCTGCGACATGCTCGCAAACCTTCGCGAGGCGCAGCCACAACTCGGGCGTTAGGGGCTCGCTGCCGTCGTCCGCAGCCGGTGCTGCATCGCCGGCGCCCAAATCCGGCACGCGCGCCGTGGTGGGGCCGTCCAGCGACGGGAAATCGGCGACGAGCCGGGCACGCAGCAGCAGCTCGCTGATCTGTAGCCGCTCCGTGTCGGGGATCGCCAGCAGCAACCAGCCGTCGACGACCTGCTCCAGGCGCACCGCGGCCCACCACAACGCGGCACCGCTCGCGCTGCGGCCGGGGCAACTCGCAAAGCCCTGTGTCGCGACACGTTCGATGAGGGACTGCAGCTCGACGCGAAACTGTGCCTGCAGCGGCTCTGCCGCCACGCCAATGGCAGAGTGTGCGGAGCCCAGGATCTGCCAGTCGTCGATGTCGTTGTCGTGCTCACTCTGGCTGTCGGTCGGCCTGCATCTGCGCAGCAGCCAGGCCGCCTCGGCGTGGGTCAGGCGCATCAAGCCAGTTGCCAGCCGCGCCCAATAATCGGGGCGGCCAGGCGCGTCAAGCAAGGCGTGCAGGGCATCGATCAGGTCGCGCGCACCGAGCTCGCGCTGGCCACCCGACAGGGCCTGCGTTGCGGCGCCGCCGCGGTTCACACCGGGGACCTGGTCACGACCCCGTCTAACGGCGCGATCGGCCGGCGCCGGATGCACTCCTGCTCGGCGAGGTGAAGCTCCCGGCGCTCCTGGCTGGCATGGTCCTTGGCGGAGACCTCCGGCACAGCGGCGCTCAGCGTGCGCTGGTGGCGGGCGTGCACCATGCGGGTGTAGTCGGCGGCCAGGGCCGTTTCGGCCGTGGCCAGCGCGGTGCAGAACAGTGCGGCGATCATGATGCGGGTGCAGGGGTACAAGCGTTGGGGCTGCATGCTATTCCAGGACTCCACTGCTTGCTCGGCCCGGAATCGAGCCAACCCTGGTCCAGCGGCGCGAGCCTGCTGCGCGGCGCACATTGCGAGGTCTGGCGCGACGGCCTGAGCCGCTGACCTTGCTGGCCGGCAAGGACCGGGCTCGGAGCACAATCAACTTCGTGACTCGCCAACCGTCTGCCCCACCCACCGCTTGTGCGGTCTCGGCTTCGCCGCGGCAGTCGACCGCGACCCGGCAACCGCCGCGCCCGCGCCGGCCGCTGCTGTTGACGGTGATGTTGACGGTGATGTTGACGGTGGGCATCACCGGCTGCGCCACACGCGCTTTGGATGTCGCGCCAGCGCCGGCCAACCCGGCGGAGTTTGTGCAGTGGGACTGCGAGCGCATCGACGCCGAAGCCGACCGGGTGCAAAAGCGCGCTGCCGACATGGCCTATTCGGTGGACGAGCGTGCCGGCAACAATATCGTCGCGCTCGGCATCGGGCTGGCGGTGTTCTGGCCGGCGCTGGTGGCGATGCGCGCGGCCGGGCCCGAGGCCGATGAGCTGGCGCGCCTCAAAGGCCGTTTCGAAGCCCTGCGCAGCGCGGCCGCGGCCAAGTCCTGCGCGGCGCCGGGCGCCGAGTTGCCGGCAGCGCAGGCAGCGGCGCTGCCGGTGCTGGTGGGCGAACGACTGGTCTACGAGGAGCGCCTCCAGCAGCGTGGCAGCCCGGCAGCCGGCCCCGCAGCGCAGCGCGAGCTGGTGCTGCGGCTGCTCGCGCTGCGCCGCGATCAGCTCGAATTTGGCTTTGAGGCCGCTGGTGTGGTGGGCAGCGCACGCTGGAGCCAAGACCGTGCCGGCAACGTCACCCAGGCCCCGGCGGGCTGGCTGCAATGGCCCCAACTGCTGCGCCACGAGCTGCAGCTCGGCCAGGTGCTGGCGGGCCACATGGGCCTGGCCGACGACGCCTTTGTGCGCGCGCGGCTGCGCGGCCAGGTGGTGGCCGTAGGCCCGCAGACCGTTGCCGGCCGGCGCTTCGATGTCGCCGTGATCGAGCTCTTCGGTGATGTCCAGCAGGGCGACAACACGACACGGCTCGACGGTGTCATCGTCATCGACCGCCACAGCGGTGTATTGCTGCGCCTGGACCTGCGCAGCGCGCAGCGGGGCTTCGATCTGCAGCGCCGCTTGATGCGTGTCGACGCTTCCGAGCCGGCCCGCTGACCCAGCGTCACAGATCTTTACCCCGCCTGCAACGGCGGCTTACCGGGGCCCGGCACGATGCCTTTCATCGTCAACCCCTGCAAGGAGCCATCATGGCCACGAACCGATTTCCGATGAAACTTCTTTCCGCTGGCCTGGTCTTGGCCGCTGTCGGCACGTTTACGCTGACCGCCTGGGCGCAGCCGATGGCCGGCCACGGCGAGGCCGCTGGTCATGGCCGGCATGGCGCGATGACGATGGGTGGCGGGCATGGCGGCCAGGGCGGCCACGGCGGCATGATGCGTTTGTCCGAACGCATGCTCGACCGCATCAACGCCACGCCCGAGCAGCGCGCCCAGATCAAGCAGATCATGCAAGGTGCGGCCACCGAGATGCAAGCCGGGCGCGATGGCCGTCGCGCACAGCACGAACAGATGATGCAGATCTTCACCCAGCCGAATGTCGACGCGCGGGCCGCCGAGGCGCTGCGCCAGCAGATCGCCACGCAGCACGAAGCGGCATCCAAGCGCATGCTGCAGGCGATG
>JAYUSP010000484.1:0-10423 GCA_043755615.1 Betaproteobacteria bacterium | reverse complement strand
AACCAGGAGAAAACACATGTTGCAGCGCAGAAAGTTCATCGGCTCACTGGCCGCCGGCGCGGCGATCACGGCGCCGTTCATCGCGGGTGTTCACACTTCGGCGCAGGCGCAGGTCATCACGCTGCACGGCGCGGTCCAGTTCAACGACGACCACGCCTTCAACAAGGCCTTGCTGAAGTTCGAGGAACTGGTCAAGAAGTACTACGCCAAGCCGATCAATTTCGTGCTGCACCGCAACAGCGAACTCGGCCTGGAAAAACAGTATTTCGAGTACATGGCGCAAGGCAAGGCGGTCGACTATGGCATCGTCTCGCCGGCCCACATGAGCACCTTCTCCAAGGCCGCACCGTTCATCGACGCGCCATTCCTGTTCCGCGACCTGGCGCACTGGAACAAGGTGCTCGACGCCGACATCCTCAAGCCGATCGCCGACGAGGTGGCCAAGAATGCCGAGGTCATGCTGATCGGCTACGCCGGCGGCGGCACGCGCAACATCTTCGTCAACAAGCCGATCCGCAACCTGGCCGAGATGAAGGGCCTGAAGGTGCGCGTGCAGGGCGCGCCTATCTGGAGCCGCACGTTCTCCGCAGCCGGCATGAACCCGACCGTGATCGCCTACAACGAGGTCTATAACGCGATCCAGAACAACGTCATCTCGGCCGGCGAAAACGAAGCCGCGGGTGTCGAGACGATGAAGTTCTTCGAGGTCGCACCGCACCTGGCGATGACCGAGCACGCGATCACGATCAGGCCGATCTGCTTCTCGGGCAAGACTTTTACGAAGCTGCCGCCCGATCTGCAGGCCGCGATCCTGCGAGCCGGCAAAGAGGCCGGCACCTATGGCCGCCAGATCGAATCCTCCGAAGACACCGCCAAACTGGTCGCGCTGGAGAAAGCCAACAAGTTGAAGCGCGTGCCCTTCATGGAGCGCGACGCGATGAAGAAGCTCGTCGATCCGGTGATGGACGCCTACGCCAAAGAAGTCGGCGCCGAAGCGATCTTCGCCAAGATCAAGGCCCTTTGAGTACCGATTGACTGAGCACAACCAGGAGGCCGACGGCGACGTGCACCACGTCGCCGTTCTTTTTGCATGAACACTTTTCTTCGCGTTCTGAGGCGTTTCAGCGCCGCTTACAGCCGCATGCTGTCGGGGCTGCTGGTGGCCGCGGTGGCGATCCTGATCATCCCGGTCAGCCTGCAGATCTTCTCGCGCTACACGGCGCTGATCCCGAGCTATATCTGGACCGAAGAGATGGCGCGTTTCCTCTTCATCTGGATGATCATGATCGGTGCGATGGTCGGCATCCGCGAGAGCACGCACTTCGATGTCGATGTCTGGCCGCGCCTCGGGGCCCGCGGCACGGCGTTGTTGAAGATCGTCTCCAGCATCTTTGTGCTGACCTTCGCGATGGTCTTCATCTGGTGGGGCTGGCAATTCACGCGATTCGCCTGGAACCGCACTTCTGAGTTGGCCGATCTGCCGCTGTGGCTGATCCACATGGCCTGGCCGCTGGCCGGTGTGACCTGGGTCCTGTTCCAGGGCGAGCAGCTGATCGATGCGGTCCGGGTGCTGACCGGCCATGACGAGGCGCTCGCATGATCGGTGCCACGCTCGACCCCAGCACCGCCGCGACGATCCTGTTCGGGATCTTCTTCGGCCTCATGTTCCTGCGCGTGCCGATCGCCTTTGCGCTCGGCCTGGCCTGCCTGCCGATCTTCATCATCGAAGACCGGCTCGACCCGCAGGGCCTGATCCAGGAAACCTTCAACGCCTACAACTCCTTCATCCTGCTGGCGGTGCCGTTTTTCCTGCTCACCGCCAACCTGATGGGGGTCGGCGGCATCACCGATCGGCTGGTGCGTTTTTCGCGGGCGCTGGTCGGGCACTTTCCCGGCGGCCTGGCGCAGGTTAACGTCGTGCTGTCGGTCTTCTTCGCCGGGGTCTCGGGCTCGTCGACCGCCGATGCGGCCAGCCAGAGCAAGATCTTCATCGACGCCCAGGTCAAGGAAGGTTACGACGTCAGCTTCTCGGTCGCGATCACGGCCGTGTCGGCGGTGCTGGCGGTAATCATCCCGCCGTCGATCCTGATGATCGTCTGGGGGGGCGTGCTCACGGTGTCGATCGGCGCGTTGATGCTCGCCGGCATCATCCCCGGCCTCTTGATCGGGCTGGCGCAAATGGCCACCGTGCACGCCTACGCCAAGCGCCGCGGCTACCCGACCTACACCCGCGCCACGTTCAAAGAAGTGCTGGTCTCGGCGATGGTCTCGTTGCCGGCGCTGTTCACGCCCTTCATCATCATCGGCGGCAAGATCTTCGGCTGGTTCACCGCCACCGAGTCGGCCTGCATCGCCGTGCTGTATGCCGGCGCGCTGTCGCTGTGGGTCTATCGCGAGATGAACCTGAAGGGCCTGTACACCGCCTTCCTCGACACCGGCAAGCTGTCGGCGGTGGCGCTGTTTTGTGTTGGCACCGCCAGCGCCTTTGGCTGGTTGTTGGCCTACTACCAGATCCCGAAGGCGCTGCTCGCGGGCGTCTCGACCTGGGGCATGGGCGTCACGGCGACGGGCTTTTTCATCGCTGCCGTCTTCCTCGTCGTCGGCTGTTTTCTCGACGCCATTCCGGCGATCATCATCGTCGGCACGATCCTGCAGCCGCTGGCACAAAACGCCGGCATGGACCCGGTGCACTTCGCCATCGTCGGCATCGTGGCACTCGCCTTCGGCCTCGTCACGCCGCCTTACGGCCTGTGTCTGATGATCGCCTGCGCGGTGGCCAAGATCCGCATCGTCGATGCGCTCAAGGACACCATGATCATGCTCGTGCCGATGCTGCTCGTGCTGGCCGCGCTGATCGTCTGGCCCAGCGTGGCGCTGTTCCTGCCGCGACTGTTCCCGCCCGGCACGCTGTAGGCCTGGCGCCGGGAAGCGGGCTGATGATCGGATTCGCGCCGTTGTCGCCACTGTTCGGCGTCGAGACGTCCGACGTCGACCTCTCGCAGCCCTTGTCCGATGAGGTGTTCAACGAGCTTGAGCGTGCGTTCCACGCGCACCAGGTGCTGGTGCTGCGGGCGCAATCCATCACAGCCGCGCAGTTCCTCGAATTCGCGCGCCGCATCGGCCCGCCGCAGCCGCATGTGATCGACCAGTTCCACCACCCCGAAGATCCAAACATCCTGATCCTGTCCAACGTCAAGCAGGACGGCCGGCCGACCGGGCTGCAGGACGCCGGCTCCTATTTCCACACCGACTACTCCTACCTCCCCGTGCCAGCACGGGCGACGACCCTGTACTCGCGGGTGGTGCCGCGCGTCGGTGGCGACACCCTGTTCGCCAACCAGATCGCCGCCTACGACGACCTGACCGCGGCGATGAAAAAGCGCATCGAGCCGCTGTTCGCGGTGCATCACTACGGCAACCGCAACGACGTCGATGCGGCGAGCCGCACCGCGGCATCGGCCTTGAGTGCCGAGCAGCAGGCACGCATGCCGCTGATCACGCATCGCATCGCGCGCGCGAACCCGGTCACCGGCGCCAAGGCCTTGTACGCGGTGTCGGGCAGCGCCTTCGGCATCGTCGGCATGCCCGAAGCGCAGGCGCGCGAACTGCTCGATGAACTGGCCGCGCATTCGACGCAGGCCAAGTACCAACTGCGCCTGCGCTACGGTGTCGGCGACATCGTCATCTGGGACAACGCGGCGCTGCTGCATTCGGCGACCCTGATCAACCCGGACGACGCCCGCACGCTGTGGCGGGTGACGCTGCTCGAAGTGGCGGCTGACGCGGCCGCGCCCGCGGTGCTGGCGCCGACTTTCAGCTAGTAAGCCGGCACAGGGATTTCGGAACACAAAGGCGCGTCTTCGTCTCGCGAGCGGCATTGCAAATCCTCGCGATACCTACGGGTATCGCTGCGGTTTGCGCCTTGCCCGCGCGCCGAATCCATCGCCTTTGTCATGTTCCGAATCCCTGTGCCAGCGTACTAGTGTAGTTTTGCGTTCTGTTTGGAACCTAAGCGCGCATTGGCCCAAATCACCTTTTGGAGGATCTCGCAAGCGCTCTTGGTCCAGATGAAGGGCTTGGGGTTGGTGTTGGGACGTGTGACGTACTCATCAATAGCGGCCACCAACTCTGGCAGGCTGGTGAACACACCCCGGCGCAATCGATTGACAGCGATGTCGCGAAAGAAGCGCTCGACGATGTTTAGCCAAGACGCCGAGGTCGGCGTTAAGTTCATGTTGAAGCGCGGGTGCTTGGCCAGCCATTGATACACGGCCGGATAGTTGTGGGTGGCGTAGTTGTCGGCGATCAAGTGCAGCGTCTTGTCTTTGGGCGTTTCGCGGTCAATTTGGCGCAGAAACTTCAGCCAATCGGCGTGGGTGGGTCGTTGCTGGCACTGGCCGGTGACTTGTCCGTCGAGCACATTCAGTGCAGCGACCAGCGTGGTCGTGCCGAGGCGCTTGTAGTCATGGGTCATCGTCTGCGCGCGCCCCTTCTTCAGCGGCAGGCCAGGCTGCGTGCGGTCCAGCGCCTGCATCTGGCTCTTCGCGTCGCAGCACAGCTCCAGCGCGTGCTCGACCAGGTCAAAGCCGCCCTGCGCGCTGAAAGATGCTGGCTCCATCAAGCGCCAGAAAGCCCTGGGCGCGGTCGTCGTCACCGACAACCGCGTCAACTCGGCCGAGCACAAGAAATTTGTCGCGGCCGAGATGGGAAAGTGGCGCGCGATGATCAAGGCTTCGGCCCAGTACGCCGACTGAGGCGCCGGCCGAAGCACCGCGGCCGCCGCTGCAGGGCTGCAATGCGGGTCGACAGCATCATCGAAGCGCTTGACCGCGGCGCAGGGGTTGGCGGCGTTGTCGCTGCTGCGAGCTGCTGGCTCCGCGGCCGGCACGGCCGCCCTGGCCAGCGGGTGCATCGGCCCGGCAGCGTCAACACGGCTGACAGCGTCGTCTCGCGCCTGAGACTGGATGCGTCAGTTGCGCCGCACATGCGCGTCGGGGATCCCGCTCTCCTGCGGTGAGGCATTGGCCTGACGAAGAACGCGCGGATTGCACGTCGGTCGAGCCACGCGCCCACCGGCCGCACCCTCCGGTGCACCCATTGCGCCTGCCGGTTAGGGCGCGACATTGGGTGCGATCACGCCGCAGCGTCCCGCGACGCTGGCGTGACGGCACTTCAGCCGCAGCCCTGCCGGGTGCCGGTGCACGCGGCCGGGGAGCTCGTTTCGAGCCCCCTAACTTCGTAGGCCGTGATCCGCATGCCGGCCCGGCACCGCTCCTGTCTGAGACGACGCCGCGCAACCCGCACCCGGCACCGCCGCAGACCTTCAACCCGCATGGAGCATCAATCATGAAGACCTTACTCACGTGTGCCGTCGCCGTGCTGCTCGCCGCTTGCGGCGGTGGCGGTGGCGGTGGCGGCGACAGCAACCCACCGGCCACCCCGGGCCCACAGCTCTTGCCCACCGCGCCCACCGAAGCCCGCGTTCAAAGTGTTGCAGGCAACGTGTTGCGCGTGAGCTGGCGCGACAACGCCAACAACGAGTCCGGCTACACGGTGGAGTTCGCCACCGAGTTCGCCGGCCCGTTTGTACCCAGGTACCTGCTGTCGGCCGACGCGCTGGCTGTAGACGAACGCGGCCTGGCCGCGGGCAGCACCTATTTCTGGCGCGTTGCGGCCACCAGTGCGGTCGGGAGCTCGGCCTACAGCAATGTGGCCAGCTACACGATCCCCGATCCGCCGGCACCCGCCGACCCGGCCGCCGAACGGCCCGCGGCACCGTCCAATGCCGAAGTGCAGGCCTCTGCCAGCAGCGCACGCATCGCCTGGGTCGACAACTCGGCCAATGAGAGCCGGTTCGTCATCGAACGTGCGACGGCCGCCGATGGCCCGTTTGTCGCTCGCGGCGTGGTCGGCGCCAATGCCCGCCTCTTCGACGACCCCGGGATGGAGCCCGGGGCCACTTACCACTGGCGTGTGGCCGCCGACAACGCTGCCGGGCGTTCGGCATTCAGCAACGTCGTGTCACTGACGGTACCGGCGCTGGCGCCGCCTGTGGCACCGACAAACCTCTCGGCCACGGTGGAGGGCATCGGCGTGAACCTGCGCTGGACCGACGGCTCTACGGACGAGACCGCGTTCCGCCTCGAGCGCGCGATCGCCGACGGTGATTTTGCCGAGTTGTCGCAAACGCCAGCCAATGCCACCAGCCTGCGCGATGTTGTCCTGCCACCCGGCGAGCCGGTACGCTACCGCGTGCGGGCCAGCAGCGCCGCCGGCATTTCCGCGCCGTCGAATATCGCCGCCGTGCAGGCGCCGGGTGTACGCCGCCACCGTGTGGTCATCAGCCAGCGCACCACCGGCGTGGCCACGGGGCGCATCGTCTCGGCCGATCCACCGTTCTCCTGCGCTTCGACCTACTGCCTGCGCGACTTTCCCGAAGGTACGGTCTTTGACTTCTCGGGCCTTCCCGACGCCGGGTCGATGCTGGCCGGCTGGAGTGGCTGCGACGAGGTCGTCGCGCAGCGCTGCCGCGTGACGGTCGACGGCGTGACGGACATCGTCGCCTCGTTCGCCCCGATCCCGGTGGTCACCATCAATGCGGCGATCACGCCCACGGTCAGCGTGGATGGTGCCTACACACTGACCTGGACGGCCACCGGTTCGACCGGGCCGTGGACGGTGCAGTCCGCTGCCGACACCTCGTTCACAGCGCCGCAGGAAAGCACCTGGATCGACACCAACCCGCCCTTCGCCACAAACTTTGGCTTGCAGCCCGATGGCAACCACTGCTACCGCCTGCGCGCGCCTCAGATGCCGGCCGGCAGTTGGAGCGCACCGGCTTGCGTGACGGTGGCGCGCCCTGCGACCACCGGCGTCTTGAAGATCACCAATCGCACCGCCTACCGCATGGTGAGCATGAAGATCAACGGCCAGGAACAGATCGGGCCGCAGAACTTCCTGCCGGCCGGGCACGAGGGCGCCCAGGCGCTGACGCCTGGCACCGTGAACTACCAACTCGGGGTTGGCTTCTTCGACAACCAGGGGCGCGCCGAGGCCTGGTTCAACCTTGGCGGCAATGCCACGATCACCGCCGGCGGCCAAACGCGAGTGGACTTCCGGCTCACGGTGCCTGACCTGCTGGCCGGCTTTCGCAGCCATCAGGATTGGACCGGTGAGTACTGGGTCGGCACATCCGTGCACTACCGGACCTATCGATTCTTCCGCAACGGCAGCTGGCAGCGTTTCGACAACGGCAGCGCCGCGCCTTCGGCCTCGGGGTCGGTAAGCAACCCGTCGTGGCCCAACGACGCGCTGGTGGTGAAGTTCCGTACCTGCGCGACCTGCCGCGAGGCGCGGCTCGTGTACCCGTTCGCCTCCTTCAACATGGAAGACGGCTCGACCGACTGGCCTTTGGTTCGATTTGTGGCCCGGCCGTAGGGCACCAGCGCAGCCACTGTCGCCCAAGCCCATGTACACCCCCTGCGCAATGACCTATGCTGATGCGACACAGCGCGGCCGCGGCGCGGCGCAGGGCGGGAACGGGCTTGGACCACACCATCGGCAGCGCATTTGAGGACGGGTACCACGAACTTCTGCGCCTGGCGCGCGCGCGGCTGGCACGCGAACAGGCACCGATCTCGGCCGGCACGCTGGCCCACGAGCTGTATCTCGACTTGCAAGGTCGGCGCGACCTTCGCTTCGAAAGCCGGGGTCAGTTTCTCGCCTACGCCAGCCGCGCGATGCGATCGCTTCTGGTCGACATGGCCCGCGAACGACTGGCCGCCAAGCGCCATGCCGAACTGCTGCCACTGACGGTGGGCGAAGACGTTGTCGATCGTGGCGCCGGCACGCCGGAGCAGCTGCTGGCCGTCAACCAGGCCATCGAGCGCCTCGGCGCGCTCGACGAGCGCCTGCTGCGCGTGGCCGAGATGCGCGCCATCCTCGGCATGGAGGTGCCCGAGGTGGCGGCTGCGCTCGGCATCTCCGAGCCCACCGTCAAACGCGACTGGCAGCGCGCCAAGGCCTTCATCGTGGGGGTGCTCGGCGAGGGTGTGGCGTGAGCGATGCCGCCGCGGCGACGCGCGACCTCGATGCGCGCGCGCTGGCACTGTTCGACGAGTGGCTCACACAGGCCGGACCGGCGCGCACCGCGGCACTTGCGGCGCTTAGCCGCAGCGAGCCCGTGCTGCATGCCCGGGTGTTGCGAATGCTGGCCACCGCGTCCGATGCCAACAGCTCGCGCGCCGCGCAGGCGCCGGCCCTCGACGCGCTGTCGGCGGCGGCCGCTGGTGGGCTGCAAGCCGGCGACCTGATCGCGGGCTGGCGCCTCAAGCGCGAACTTGGCCGTGGTGGCATGTCCGTCGTCTGGCTGGCCGAGCCAGCCGATGGGCGGCTCAAGCGCGACGTGGCACTGAAGCTGCCGTTGCAGGCGCACCTGTCGCAACGGCTGGCCGAGAGGTTTGCACGCGAACGCGACGTGCTCGCGGCGCTGAACCATCCACACATTGCACAGCTCTACGATGCCGGGGTTAGCGCGTCGGGCCGCCCCTTTGTCGTGCTGGAACATGTGCCGGGCCAAACGATCACGGCCTACGCCGCAGCGCACGGGCTCGACATGCCGTCGCGCCTGCGGCTGTTCCTGCAAGTGCTCGACGCGGTCGAGCATGCGCACCGGCACATGATCGTGCACCGCGACCTGAAACCCGGCAATATCCTCGTCACCACGGCTGGTGACGTCAAGCTGCTCGACTTCGGCATTGCCAAACTGCTGGAGCCGCCACCCGATGCGTCGGCGTTGACGCAGGACCTGGCAGCCGTGATGACACCCAGCTACGCGGCACCGGAGCAGGTGGCCGGCCGGCCGATCACCACACAAACCGATGTTCACGGCGCTGGCGTTGTGCTCTACGAGTTGCTCACCGGCCGCTTGCCGCGCGGCAACGTCGATCTGACGGCCTGGCCGATGGCCCAGGCGGTGCTGAACGACGACGCCGCACCCCCGGGCCTGGGCCCGGACCTCGATACCGTGGTGCTGAAGGCACTGGCACACGAGCCCGAGCGACGCTACGCCTCCATCGAACGGCTGGCCGAAGACCTGCGGCGCGTGCTCGCGCACCAGCCCATCCTGGCGCGGCGCGTGCCGTGGTGGCAGCGTGCGGTGCTGCTCGCCCGACGCCATCCGCGCGCGCTGGCGGTGTCGGCCGTGGGCGCGCTGGTGGTCGGCCTCAGCAGCGGCTTGGCGCTTCAGCGGCACTTGTCCTCGCTCGACCAGGAGCGGCGCGCGGCCACAGTGCAACGCTTTCTGGTCTCGATGCTCGCCGACGCCGAGCCTGACGAAGCCCGACCCGACACCGAGGTCTCGGCACGGTCGATGGTCGATGCAGCGCTGGCCCGGGCGCGCGCCGAGCACGCGCAGGACGCGCTCGTGCTGGGCCCGCTGCTGTCGGAAATTGGCCGCGTCTACGCCCGTCTCGGGCTGATCCTGCAGGCCACCGCGGCGTTGGAGGAAGCTGTCGACCTGCTGGCGCCACGCGTGCCGCCGGACGACCCCACGCTGCACCAGGCGCAGGCCTTCCTGGCTGCGGCGCTGGGGCCCGAGCAGCCACAACGCGCGAAGGCGCTGGCACAGGCCGTCATCGCGGGCTGTTCGAACCCGGTCAAGGAGTGTGCCCAGGCGCGCAGCCTGGCCCTCACCGAACTCGCCCGCCTGCTCGGTGTGGCGGGCAACGACCAGGCGAGCCTGGAAGCGGCCCGCGCCGCGGTGCAAGAGGCACGTGTCGGGTTTGGGCCGGCCACCGAAGATGCGGCGGCCGCACTCGGCGAGTTGGCGGTCATGGCACGCAACATGGGCCGCCTGACCGAGGCCGCAGCGGCCATCGACGAAGCGGCGGACATCGGCGCGAAACACACACTTCGCGCGAGCCACCGCGCAACGCTCTTGCGCACCCAGGCCGTACTCGATCACGATCTGGGGCGCCATCTCGTCGCGCGCGACCGGCTGCTGGCGCTGCTCCGCATGCCAGCCCCGGCGTGGGAGCGGATCGTGCACTGGCGCCTGTTGGCGCAAGTCCATTGGAGCCTGGGAGCCTTCGAGTCCGCCGAGCAGGCCGCGGCCCAGGCGCGCGATCTGGCCCGGGCCGCAGACGACTCTTTGGAGTGGGTGTTGGCCCAGTTGTGGCATGCCCGCGTCCAGGCCACGCGCGGGCAAGCCACCGCGGCGCTGGCCGAGATCGCTGCCGCTGAACGCACGCTATTGAGCCTGGGCCATGCCAGCGACAGCATTGTTCTGCGGCGCTTGCATCGCTTTGCGGCCGAGGCCGAGCTGCTGTCGGGCCATGCACCGGCCGCGCTGCAACGCCTGGCCCCGGTGTTGCAGCAGCACGCCCAGGCGGGGTCGCCCCACCTACTGGAGCATGCCGAGGCG
>JAYUSP010000483.1:0-3407 GCA_043755615.1 Betaproteobacteria bacterium | reverse complement strand
CATTTCAGTTGCAGGGTGGGTCAGCGCTCTTGCAGGCCGTTGTCGACGACCAACTTCTTGAAACTCTCGAACTCGGCCAGCGCGAAGCGGCGGAAGTCAACGCCGCTACGCAACACAAGCGGGCTGTTGGCAGCCTGCGCGCGTGCTTTGTACAACGTCGTTGCGGTGGCTGCCGTGCACGCCGCTTCGAGCTTGTTGCGCACGTCCGCGGGCAAACCCCGAGGTGCAACCAGACCACCCCAGACCGTGCCGCGCACAGCCAAGCCGAGTTGTTTGGCACTCGGCACCGATTCGAAGCCGAGTGCGGCCTTGTCGGCCAGCGCCACCAGCGGGCGCAGCTGGTGCTGGGTGGCCACCGGTGGCGTTTCGACGATGGCTTCGATCTCGCCATTTTTCAGCGGCACGATCATGTCGCCGGTACTGCGGTAAGGCACATGGGTGCCGCTCAGGCCCTCGTGTTTGAGCCACTGCAGCATGCCGATATGCAAGGCCGAGCCGATGCCCGAGCTGCCGTAGTTGAATTTGGCCGGGTTGGCCTTGATCCACTTGGCCAGATCGGCCAGCGACTTGTGCGGCGAGTCGGCACGCACCATGACCATCACCGGCACGTCGTAAGTGCCACACAGGTAGTCGAAGCTGTCGGGCGTGTAGCCGGTGTTGTCGCGCCGCGCTGGCTGAATGGTCAACGGCCCGACCGTGGTCATCGCAATCGTGTGGCCATCGGCCTTGGCGCGAGCGACATTGCCCATGCCAATCGAGCCGCCGGCACCCGCCGTATTGACGACCACCGCGGCAGCGCCGAGTTGGCGCGCGAACTCGTCAGCGAGCAGGCGCGCCATGATGTCGGTGGTGCCGCCGGGACCAAACGGCACCACGATCGTCACGGGTCGTTCGGGGAACGCCTGCGCCTGCGCCGCGCCGCTCACAACAACCAGCAGCAGCGACATCGACGCCGCCAGCGCGGCCTTCGAGAGGGCCCGACAGCGCAATACCAAGCGCGTTACAAAGCGCGTCACAAAGCGCATTCCAGACTGCGGCATGCCGGCCATCAAACCGCCGTGCCTGACTTCACGTCGAACAGATGCAGATGGTGCGGCCGCAGATGCACCGGCAATGCCGTGCCCGGGGCCAAGCGGAAGCTCGCCGCGCAGCGCGCCACCATCTCGGTAGCGCCGATCTTCAGCGTGACCAGCGTTTCTGCGCCGAGCGGCTCGAGCAGCGAGACCGACGCCGGCACCACGATATCGTCGTCGCCGGTGGGCATCAGGGTCACGTTTTCTGGGCGCACGCCAAACTTCATCTCGCCATGTCCGACACAGCGGTCGGCGAGCGCCTTGGGCAGCGGGATGCGCACGCCGCCAAGATCGGCAGCACCAGCGGCGACCGTGCAGTTGACGAGATTCATCGACGGCGCGCCAGTGAAGCCGGCGACAAACAGCGCCGCCGGCCGGTTGTAGACCGTGTCTGGCGTGTCGTACTGCATGCGGTGGCCGCCGGACAGCACCGCGATGCGGTCGGCCAGGGTCATCGCCTCGACCTGGTCGTGCGTGACGTAAATGATCGTGGCACCCAGGCGCTGGTGCAGGCGCTTGATCTCGGTGCGCATCTCGTGGCGCAACTGCGCGTCGAGGTTGGACAGCGGCTCGTCGAACAAAAACACCTTGGGCTGGCGCACGATCGCGCGGCCGATCGCCACCCGCTGGCGCTGCCCACCCGACAGCGCTGCAGGCCGGCGCTCGAGCATGTGGTCGATGCGCAGCAGCTTGGCCGCGTCCATCACGCGCTTGGTGATTTCTGCTTCCGGCGTCTTGCGCAGACGCAGGCCGAAGGCCATGTTGTCGTACAGGTTCTTGTGCGGATACAGCGCGTAGTCCTGAAAGACCATCGCGATATCGCGGCTGCGTGGTGGCAGGTCGTTGACGACCTGGCCGTCGATGCGCACCTCGCCGCCGGAGATCGGCTCCAGGCCGGCGATCATGCGCAACAAGGTGCTCTTGCCGCAACCCGACGGCCCGACAAAGACGACAAATTCGCCGTGTTTGATATCGAGGTCGATGCCATGGATGACGGTCGTCTTGCCGTCATAGGACTTGGTGACGTTTTTCAGGTCGACAGCAGCCATTTCAGTAAGCTCCCTCGGTACGGGTTCCGGTCTGGATCGAATGCACATGCGCTGACGTATCGCCGGTGCGCAAGGCCTGCACGACGCCCATCGCACCGCGCATCAGCAGGCCTAAGTCGGAGGCCACCGCGAGATAGTCGTAACCCGCGGCGCGGTAGCGCGTGACGACGTCGGGGTTGCCGCCCACGGTGCCGATCGGCATGCCGATCGCCCTTGCGCGCTGTGCCGCATCGGTCATCGCGGCCATGACTTCGGGGTGGGTCAGGTCGCCGACATGGCCCATCGCGCCCGACAGATCGCCGGGGCCGACAAACAGCGCGTCAACCCCCGGCACCGCGGCGATTTCTTCGAGCAGGGCCATCGCCTGCGGCGTCTCGAGCTGCACCACGACGCCGATCGATTTGTTGGCCGTGCGCAAAAAGTCCGGCGTCGTGCCGAAGCGCGACGCCCGGCTCATGCCGGCCATGCCACGCACACCTTCGGGTGCGTAGCGTGTCGACGCCACCGCAGAGCGCGCTTCGGCCGCGTTCTGCACAAACGGGAACAGCAGCGTCTGCGCGCCGGCGTCGAGCACGCGCTTGACGGTGACGCTGTCGTTCCAGGGCACGCGCACCACCGGCACCATCTTGGTGTTGCCCACCGCTTGCAGCAGGTGCACGAGTTCCATCATGTCCAGCGGCGTGTGCTCCATGTCGAGCACGCCCCAGTCGAAACCCGCCGTGCCTACCGCCTCGGCGACGATCGGGCTGGCCGACATGACCCACGTGCCGATCGGCGGCTGGGCGCCGCGCGAGCGCAGCAATTGTTTGAAGGGGTTCATCGACGGGCTCCTGTTGGAAGGCGATGCTCGCTAAAAGATGGCCGGCTCGGGCGTCGGCGCCTGGCCCTGCAGGAAATCCAGATCGCAGCCTTCGTGGGCTTGCGTCACATGGGCTTGATAGAGCTTTGTGAAACCACGCTGGTAGGGCTGCACCGGCGCGACCCAGGCCGCGCGCCTGCGCGCCAGTTCGGCAACATCGACGAGCATGTCGATCTTGCGCGCGCCGACGTCGATCTCGATCACGTCGCCGGTCTGCACCAGCGCCAGCGGCCCGCCGACCGCGCTCTCGGGGCTGACATGCAGGACGCAGGTGCCGTAGTGGGTGCCGCTCATGCGGGCGTCGGAGATGCGCAGCATGTCGCGCACGCCTTGCGCAAGCAGCTTCTTGGGGATCGGCAGGTTGCCCCATTCGGGCATGCCGGGCGCGCCCACCGGGCCCGCATTGCGCAGCACGAGCACGGTGTT
>JAYUSP010000482.1:0-10494 GCA_043755615.1 Betaproteobacteria bacterium | reverse complement strand
CGGTGCGGGTGGCCGGGCGGGAGTACGTCGACGGCGGTGTCGGCACGCCCTTGCCGGTGCGGGTGGCGCGCGCGCTCGGGGCCCAACGGGTGATCGCGGTCGACGTGACGTTCCACCCGGAGAAGCCCCTGCCGGCGGGCATCGTCGGGTCGGTTTTTCACGCCGGCATGTTGATGGCGCGCCACCTGGCCGCGGCCGACCGCGACAGCGCCGACCTGGTGCTGGAGCCGGTATTGCCGCCGGTGCCCGAAGTGACTACGGAAAACCGCGCGCGCATCGTCGATGCCGGCGCGCGTGCAGCCGCCGAAGCCGCGGTGCCGCTGCGCGCGCTCTTCGCCGCAGGTGCACTGCCTGCGACGAAACGAGCGGGTGGGTCAGGCCTGCGCATGTGCGCCATGGCGGCACCACCAAGCGCGGTGGCAAGCCAGGGGTCGGCCGACGAAATGCGCTGGCGGAATCCGCCGCAGTAGGTGCTTCGGGCACCTGGCGGGTGGACGGCGAAGGGAACTTCGAGGACCCGGCTCTGGCACCGGCCCGGCAGGCCAGGGTGTTGCCGGGTCAACCGGCGCCGTCGCTGCCTGCCCTGCCGGCCCGGTGCGGCCGCGGCGGCCGCGGCGTCCGGGTCGGCGGGTTCGGCACGGTCGGCAGGCTCGACACGCTCGACAGGCTCGGCAGCGGCGGCGCTTCGTCTTCCGCCAACGCCTCCTCGGCGGCGGCCAGGATGCGGTCGAGCCGGTCTTTGAGTTTTTCGGTGCTCAGCTCTTCGCGAAAGCGCTCGACCATCAGCGCCAGGCTGAAGGGGCTGGGCACTTTCAGATCGGCCCAGTCGATGCGCCGGCCTTTCATCGACCGCAGCGTGGTCGTCAGGCGCTGGATATCGAGTTCCTGCGCCAGCACTTCGGTCTCGGCTTGCGTGAGCAGCCGGTTCGCCGGGTCGTATTTCTTGAAGACCTCGAAAAACAGGCTCGACGAAGCCTGCACCTGTTTCATGCTTTTGGGCGCGCCGGGGTAACCGCTGAAGACCAGCCCGGCGACCCGCGCAATCTCGCGAAAGCGGCGCTGCGCAAGCGCGCCGCTGTTCAGGCTGCATAGCACGTCGGGCAACAACTGCGCGGTTGAAAAGATCGAGCCGTCGTCGAACGCCGCCATGTCGACCGCCTTGGCAGCGAGGATCTCCAGGCCATAGTCGTTGACGCTGAGCGAGAAGGTATTCGGCTGCGTCCTGGCCAGCCGCCAGGCCAGCAGTTGCGCCAGGCCGATATGCACATTGCGCCCGCCAAAGGGGTAGATGAACAGATGGTGGCCTTCGCGCGACTCGAAGCGTTCGATCAGCAGGCCGCCGGCACGCGGCAGCTTCGACAGCCGCGCCTGGGCCAGCAACATTGGTTGCGCGGCGGCCATCTCGGGGTCAAAGAAGTCACCTTGCGCAGCGCCGTGCAACATCGATTGCAGCGCATCTGAAAGCTCGGATGTCAGCGCCATCTTCGACCCCGACCAGGCCGGCACGATGCCCCGCGCCTTGGTGGCCTTGCGCACGTAAGCGACCATCTCCTGCGTGCGCACATATTCGAGCACGCGCCCGGCGAAAACAAAACAATCGCCCTTCTGCAAGCGCGCGATAAAACCTTCTTCGACGGTGCCGATGGTGCCGCCGGACAACCACTTCACGCTCATCGAGGCTTCGCTGACGATGGTGCCGACCTGCAGCCGATGGCGCAGCGCGATGCCGCGCGCCGGCACCCGCCACAGGCCGTCGACCAGCGCGATGCGGTGGTAGTCGGGATAAGCGCCGAGGCTGTCGCCGCCACGCTCGCAGAAATGCATCGCCCAGTCGAACTCGTCGCGCTGAAGCGCGCGGTAGGCGGGCGCGGTGCAGACCTCGGCAAACAACTCGTTGGCGTCGAAGCCACCACCGAGCGCGACCGTGACGATGTGCTGCACGAGCACGTCCAGCGGCTTGGCCGGCGTGCTGCGCGCTTCCACCCGGCCGGCGGTCGCGGCACGCCGCAGCGCCGCGGCTTCGACCAGTTCGAGCGTATTCGTGGGCACCAGCGTGACGCGGCTGACGCGGCCCGGTGCATGGCCGCTGCGCCCGGCACGCTGCAGCAGCCGGGCGACGCCTTTTGCGCTGCCGATCTGCAAGACGCGCTCGACCGGCAGGAAGTCCACCCCGAGGTCGAGCGACGAAGTTGCGACAACGGCTTTCAGGTGGCCTGCCTTCAGACCCGCTTCGACCCATTCGCGCACGCTCTTGTCGAGCGAGCCATGGTGCAGCGCGACGACGCCGGCCCATTGCGGCCGCGCCTGCAAGAGCAGCTGGTACCAGATCTCGGCCTGCGAGCGCACATTCGTGAAGACCAGCGTCGTCGACGACTTTTCGATCTCTTCGACCACCGGCTGCTGCATCTGCGCGCCCAGATGCCCGCCCCAGGAAAAACGCCCCGGGTCTTTGGGCAACAGGGTGTCGATGATGAGGGTCTTGTCGACCTTGCCACGCACGAGGGTGCCCTGTTCGTGGCCGACCAGCGTGGCCATCGCCTCGTCGAGGTTGCCTAACGTTGCACTCAAGCCCCAAACGACGACGCCGGGGTTCCAGCGGCGCAACCGCGCGATGGCCAACTGCACCTGCACGCCGCGTTTGTTGCCGATCAGTTCGTGCCATTCGTCGACGACGATGGTGTGCACGCCGCCCAGGTCGGCGCGCGCCGATTCGCGGGTGAGCATCAGGCTCAGCGACTCCGGCGTCGTCACCAGCGCCTGCGGTGGGCGTTTGTCCTGTCGTGTGCGCTCGGCGCTCGGCGTGTCGCCGCTGCGTGCGGCGACACGCCAGCCGGGGGCCAGCGGGGGCGGCGGTGCGGTCGCCGGGGGCGTGTTGGTGGGTATGTTCGTGGGCATGTTCGTGTCCGCGGCCGCGGCCGCGGCCGTGGCCGCAGCGGCGTCGGACAGCGGCAGTTGCAGCGCCCGCGTGGTGTCGGCGGCGAGTGCGCGCATCGGCGTCAACCACAGGACCTGCATCCCCGGCCCGGGCTGCCGGCGCAACAGCGCACCGAGCCAGACGGCGTAGGTCTTGCCGCTGCCGGTGGTGGCATGCAGCAGGCCGCTGCGGCCGGCGGTCATCGCGGCCCAAACTTGTTCTTGAAAGTCAAACGGCAACCAGCCGCGGGTCGCAAACCAGGCCCGCAGGTCGGCAATCGAGGTGGCTTCGCCCTCGCACCCAGCCTCGGGCGACCTGGGTTTCATGCGCTGACGATCCAGCCCTCGACCGGGTCGATGCCGGCCGGAAAGCCGAACCCGGGATGTGCCGGTGGTGCCGGCTGCAAACTCGCCCACGCCGCCTGCACCAGGCAGAGCAGGGCATCGAGCCGGTCACCCGAAACATCGTCGATCAGATGGTCACGCTGCGCGTGACTGAGCCGGATGCGCAGGCCCAGTCGGGTGCGGCCCTGTTCGAGCCGCTCGATGATGTCCTTGCGCGCAATCAGGCGCTCGTCGTCGTTTTTGTTCTTGTACGAGCGCGCGCCGATCAGCTCGTTCGCGAGCAGGCCCGGATAAGCCTCGAGCGCGGTGCGCTGCACGTCGCCTTGCACCATCTGCGGCACGCTGACGCCGCTTTTTACCAGCCGGGAAAAACCTTCGTAGTACATGAAGCCGACCGGCACATAGCGGGTTTGCAGCGGGCTGGTTGAAGAGATGCCGGGCCGGGTGCGGTCGGTGCGCCGGTGCAGCAGGCGCTGGCCGGCGGGGCGTGAATTGCCCCAAGTGTCGACCAGCGCCCTGAACGCCATCCGGTCGGCGCAGCGCGAATGCACGCTGCGGATCACTGTCGCGGCGTGGCTGCCGAGCCCGAGCGAGTCGACAAACTCGCGCGGTAGGCCAAAAGGAAAATCAAAACCGCCGAGCCAAGGCCCGGGTTCGTCGAGCAGGGCCTCGAAGGCCGCCAGATCGTGCAGCTCGTCGAGCCGCTCGAAGCGCAGTGCGCCGGCCTGCATGCGCCCGCGGGCAACGGTGATCGGCTTGCCGCGCCGCGGCGCGCTGCTGAAGTCGACGCCGATCAGCGCCAGCGGTGCAGAGGACGCTGCGGCCGGTGTGTTGTGGCGTTGGAGTGGTGGGTGGGCTGCTGAGCGCATCCGCGAATTGTCGCGGGCGCTGGAGATCGGGCGCTGGGTCCGGCGCTTCGCCGGTGCTCGGTCAGGCCAGCGCTGAGCCGCTGCTGGCGTTGCGCTCGGTGATGCCGATGGCGCTGTAACCCGCCGGCGCTGCCGCGGCCGGGCGCGGCATCAGCACATCGATCGCACGGTCGAGCGCAGCCGTGGCGCGGGCCAGCGATTCACGCTGCGCGGCGACTTGCGCGCTGGCACTCGCCAGGCGCAAACGCATCGGTGCGGGTACGCCGCCTCGGGCGGCAGCGCGCCGGAAATGGTCCACCGCAGCGGCCAGCGCACGGTGCAGGCCGCTGGCGGCGAGTTCGAGAGCGGCGCTGTCGTTGCAGCGCAAGGCCGAGCCGAGCGCGACGAGCTGGGTTTCGACCAGCGCCAGCGGTTGTTCGAGTTCGATCAGCGGCGCCGGCGCATGGCGCGCCAGTGCATCATTCCGCGGGGCTGGGGGCAGGGCCTGCATGCGGGCGTCGGACGGTCAGTGTTGGTCGGGGGTCGGCTGAAGCGGCCAAGGCGTCGCCGCGTCAGCGCGAGCCGCGGCCGAGCAGCTCTTGCGCGTTGCCGATCAGCTTGTCGGCGATCGCGTCGGCGTCGACCCTGTAGCTGCCGTCGCTGATCGCCTTGGTGACACGGGCGACCTTGGCAGCGTCGAAAGTGGCTTCGGTATTGACGCTGGATTGCAGCGCCGCAGTGGCCGACAGGTCCACGGTGGCGCTGGCCTCGGCTCCGGCTTGCGGCACGGCGGCTGCGGGCCTGCGCTCGGTGGCCGGGGCGGCGGGAACTTTGTTGTCGAGGTGACCGATCTTCATGGGGTGCTCCATCGGGTTGCCGCAGGGTGCAGCAGCCCATGACTCGCTGTATCGGGCGGCTGGTGACCGAACTTTAGCCCGGCCGGCAAAAAACCAGCCCAAACCCCCGCGACCACGGGGGTCGCCGTCAGCGTCGATGCCGACTTCACAACAGCACCTCGACACGGCGGTCGCCAACCGCCACACCGTGGACGGTGCGGCCGTTTTCGGTGCGCACGCGCACGGCCTGGCCTTCCAGCCCCGGGCTGAGCGCGACACCTTCGCCGCTGACGCTGAATCCCGGCCCGATCGCGAGCACGCGCACCGCGTCGCCGACCGCAAACCAGTGGCGCTTTTTCAGATCCGCTTCATGCAGCGCCTGGCCGGCGGCCAGCGTTCGCTGCAGCGTGCGGCCAATGGCCATCGGCAATGCGGCCAGCGCGGGCGACGCGGCGCCGGCCTGGTCGACGGTGTCGATGCGCAGGTGGTTTTGGTCGAGAAGCGTGCCGGCGGGCAGGGCGCCGGTGGCCACCAGCGTCGGCGCGAAAATCTTGACCGTCACCGGCAGCGAGATGTTCCAGGCCGCGCGGCCGTCAACGCAGCGCAAGCCGATGCGCGTCGCGCCCCAGGCCCGTTGGCCGGCAGGCAGGTAGGGCTGCACGCGGGTGCAGGGGGCGAGTTTGAGCCGGCTGTCGATGGTGCCGGCTTGCGCTTCGATCTTGGCGGCGATCAACGTGCCGAATGCGGCCGTGGCGGCCTGTATCGCGAAGTCGGCTGCCGTTCGGGCCAGTGTTTCGGGGCCTAGCGGCGCGGCGGGTGTGGCAGATGCGGCAGGTGTGGCAGTTGCGACCGGCGCGCCAGGCGACGCAGGAAACAGCGGCAACACCGGCGCGGCAGCGGCCCCGAGCGCGGCGAACGCAGGCGCCAGCAGGCACAACGACAGCAGAGGCTTTTTCACGCCGGCCACTGTAGGGCCGCGTCGGGGTCGCCAGAGTTTGAAATGGGGCCCGATCAGGCCCTTGTTCGGGCTCTTGCCGCGGCGGCCGCTGCCGACAATCTACCGCAGATTCCCACCCCCGCTGACTGGCGCAAAGCCAGGCCAGCGCCGGCCAGCAAGACGTGAAGGACGCCAGCGATGATCAACCGCCTGACCCAGGGCCTGGACTTTCAGGCCGAAGCGCTGATGCTGCGTTCTGAGCGCCAGCGCCTGATCGCCAGCAATATCGCCAACGCCGATACGCCGGGTTATGTGGCGCGGGATTTCAATTTTGCCAGCGCGCTGCGGGATGCCACCTCGGCCCAGGCTGGCAACCGGGCCACCGGTCGTGCCGCTGCGGTGCTGCGTTATGCAGCGCCGTCGCAGACCAACCTGGATGGCAACTCGGTGGACATGGACCGTGAGCGCGCGGCCTTTGCCGACAACAGCGTGAAGTTCGAGGCCACGCTGCGTTTTATCAACGGCGGCGTGCGCACGATGCTCGACGCGATGAAGAGCCACAACCAATGATGCGCGTGGCCGATGACGGCACCCAGCGAGGCAAATCATGAGCCTGTTCCGCATCTTCGATGTCGCCGGCAGCGCGGTCAGCGCGCAGAGCCAGCGCCTGAACGTGGTCGCCTCCAACCTGGCCAACGCCGATACCGTGGCCGGCCCCGACGGCCAGGCCTACAAGGCGCGCCAGGTGGTGTTCAGCACTGAATATATGGGCCCACGCGGCGCGGGTGCTTCACTCGGCGCCGAGGCGTCCGCCGGCGTTCGGGTGAGCACCGTGCGTGAGGACAGCACCCCGGGCCGGCGCCTGCATGACCCCAAACATCCGGCCGCCGACGCCGGTGGTTATGTGACCTACAGCAACGTCAATGCGGTCGAGGAAATGGTCAACATGATCTCGGCGTCACGCTCCTACCAGAACAACATCGAGGTCATGAATACGGCCAAGACGATGTTGCTCAAGACCCTGCGGATGGGTGAATGAGCGCGCCGGGCCGCCCCAAGCGCGAATGCTCCCGCTCGGCGGGACCGGCCGTAGGCCGTAGGGTGCACCAATGAGCGCGCCGTGCCGCCCCAAGCGCGAATGCTCCCGCTCGGCGGGACCGGCCGTAGGCCGTAGGGTGCACCAATAAAGATCATGGCCAGCGCCCCGATTTCATCCTTCACCGGCATCGCCGCCAACACGTCTGCCACGGCGGCGTCGGCGACCCAGAACGAAGCCGAAAGCAGCGACCGGTTCTTGAAGCTGCTCGTTGCGCAGATGCAGAACCAGGACCCGCTGAACCCGCTCGACAACGCCCAGGTCACGAGCCAGATGGCGCAGATCAATACCGTCACCGGCATCGACAAACTGAACAAGACCGTGCAGGGCCTGAATACGCAGTTTGTGCAGATGCAGGCGCTGCAAGGGGCCGCGCTGGTCGGGCGCGATGTCACGGTGGCGGGTGACCGCCTGGCGATCGATGCCGACGCCGATGTCGCCGTTGGCGAAGGTGCGTTCGAGCTGGGCCAGCCCGCCGACCGCGTCAGGCTCGAGATCCTCGGGCCGGCCGGGCATGTGCTGGACAGCGTCGACCTCGGCGCCTTCAGCGCCGGGCGCCACAGCTTCGAATGGCCCGCCGGCGCGCATGGTGACGGCGAGGGCCTGCGTTTTCGCCTGACGCCGATGCGGGGTGCAGCGGCGGTGCCGGTGCAGACCCTGATGCTCGACCGCGTGCAGGCAGTCAGCACCGCGGGCGACACCCTGACCCTCGAACTCGCGCGCACCGGCAACGTGCCCTACAGCGCGATCAAGACCTTTCACTGACTTTTCACTGACCGTTCACTGACCGTTCACTGACCGTTCATTCCGCAGCCCGCGCCGCCGGGTGGTTGTGCCTCTGGCCATCACGACACCGTTTCCAAGGAGCCCAGCATGAGTTTCCAGCAAGGTCTTTCCGGCCTCAATGCGACAAGTAAAAACCTCGACGTCATCGGCAACAACATCGCCAACGCCAACACCTATGGCGCCAAGGTGTCGCGCGCAGAGTTCGCTGACTTTTACGCCGCGGCGCTAGGCGGCGCCGGCGCCAACGCGATCGGCATCGGCACCACGCTGGCGGCGGTGGCGCAGCAGTTCACCCAGGGCACGATCACGACGACCGAAAACCCGATGGACCTGGCCATCAACGGCGGCGGGTTTTTCCAGGTCACCGACGGCCGCAGCCCGTCAACGTACAGCCGCAACGGGCAGTTCAAGGTGGACCGCGAAGGCTTCATCGTCAACAACGGCGGCGACAAGCTCATTGGTTACCAGGTCGACGCCAACGGCGCCGTGCTGGCCGGCCAGCCGGCACCGATCCAGTTGCCGACCGCGGGGGTCGCGCCGATCGCCAGCACAACAGTCGAACTTGAAATGAATCTCGACACCCGGCTGGCGGTGACCGCGCCGACTTCAGGCCCGGCCATCGACTTCCAGGATCCGGCCAGCTTCAACAACGCCACCTCGCTGACTGTCTACGACGCCAAGGGCCAGGACGTCGCGTTGACCTACTATTTCCAGAAGGCCGCCACCGACCAGTGGAATCTATTTGCCACGGCCAATGGTGTCAGCCTGCTCGGCACCAATGCCGCGCCGCTGCCGGTGACGACGATCACTTATGCGGCTGACGGCAGTGCGCCGATCGCACCCGCCGGCGGCGTGGTGACGCTGGACCTGCCGGCCACGACCACCACCACCGGCGCGATCACGCTGCCGATCCTGGGCATCGAGCTCGACTTCAGCCGCACCACCCAATACGGCGCGCCGTTCGGTGTCACCGACATGCAGCAGGACGGCGCCACGGCCGGCGTGCTCAGCTCGGTCGTTTTCGAGACCGACGGCACGGTCACGGCGCGGTATTCCAACGGCAACTACAAACCCGCGGCGCGGATCGAGTTGGCGACCTTCCGCAACCCGCAGGGCCTGCAGCCGCTGGGCGGCAACGGCTGGGCGGCGACGGTAGCCGCCGGCGACCCGGTGCTCGGCGCCCCCGGCGAAGGCAATCTGGGCGTGCTGCAACCCGGCGCGCTCGAGGAGTCGAACATCGACCTCACCGGCGAGCTCGTCAACATGATCACCGCGCAGCGCACTTACCAGGCCAACGCGCAAACCATCAAGACGATGGACCAGGTGATGCAGACGCTGGTCAACCTGCGCTGACTTTAAAAGTTACCGCGCCAACGGAGAGCCCGTGCCATGGACCGCCTGATTTACCTGTCGATGTCGGCCGCCAAGGCCACGATGCAGCGCCAGGAAGTGCTTGCGCATAACCTGGCCAACGCTTCGACCAATGGCTTTCGTGCCGAGATGGCGGCCTTCCGCGCCATTCCCGTGCGCGGCGACGGTGCCAGCACGCGGGTCTACGCCCTCGAATCCACGGTCGGCTACAACCCGCAGCCGGGCGTGGTGCAACCGACCGGCCGCAACCTCGACGTGGCGCTGCGCGGCAATGCCTGGCTGTCAGTGCAGGCGCTCGACGGCACTGAGGCCTATACGCGGGCCGGCGCGTTGGAGGTCAATGCCGAAGGCCTGCTCGTCAACGGCAGTGGCCTGCAAGTCGTCGGTGACGGCGGGCCGATCACGGTGCCGGCCAACGCGGTGGTCGACATCGCCAACGACGGCACGCTGAGTGCAAAGGTCGGCAATGGCCGGCCGCAGGCGATCGGCCGCCTCAAACTCAGCACCTCAGAGGCAGCGCTGCAGCGCGGCGACGACGGCCTCTTCCGCGCCGCCGACGGTGACCTGTCGGCCGACCCGCTGGCGCGGGTGCAGAGTGGCGCGCTCGAAGGCTCGAACGTCAACGCCATCGAAACCATGGTCGCGATGATTTCCGCGGCGCGGCAGTTCGAGCACCAGATGAAGGTCTTGCAAGGCGCCGAGCAGAAAGAGGCGGCGGCGGCGAAGTTGCTCACCCAGCAATAAGCGGGGGCTCTCTCTTTGCCCTGCGGGCGGCTTTTTTGGTTCGCTCGTTCGTTCTTGGCGAAGTGGGTCTGGTTTTTGTTGGTGGCTGCCGCCGGCCGGGTCTCGCCGCGGCCTGCGGCCGTTTGTTCTTGGCGCAGTGGGTCGGGTGTTTGTGCTTGGCTGCCGCCGGCCGGGTGTCGCCCCGGCGGGCGAGTCACTTTGGTGGTCGCATAACTTCGCTTCGCGAAGTGAGCGTCCCCCCGCTTCGCGAACTTTGCTGGTGCAAAGAAAGTAACCAAAGAAAGCACCCGAATACGATCTCGCTCGCTGTGACCGGGCGCTGCGCGCCAGCCGGTGGCAGGGACGCACATCGCGCGCATGAGCGCGCGAAGCACCAGGGGTGGTGTCAGGCCAAACAGCTAACGTATCAAATGAGTGCCGCTGTTGAGCGCGCCCATGCGCGCGATTCAAGTCCTGCGCCTCCGCACGGCGCGCAGCGCCCGTGGCCAGCGAGCCAAATCGTATTGAGGTGCTTTCTTTGGTTACTTTCTTTGCACCAGCAAAGAAAGTGACTCGCCCGCCGGGGCGACACCCGGCCGGCGGCAGCCACCAACAAAAACCAGACCCACTTCGCCAAGA
>JAYUSP010000481.1:0-3421 GCA_043755615.1 Betaproteobacteria bacterium | reverse complement strand
AAACCGTCAACGACCTGGTCGAAACGTGCAAGGACGGCGAGTACGGTTTCCGTCGCTGTGCCGAACGGGTTGAAGCGCAGTCGTTGAAACAAACCTTGGACCGGCATGCCGACGAGTGCCGCAAGTCGGCCACCGATCTGCAGAACATCATCACCCAACTGGGCGGTACCGCCGAGACGGGGGGCAGCGCTCTGGGCGCCGTCCACCGGGGTTGGGTCTCGGTGCGCGATGCGCTTTCCGGCAACAGTGACGCCGGCGTGCTCGACGAGTGCGAGCGCGGCGAAGATGCGGCGCTCGAGCGCTACCGCAGCGCACTCGAGGAAGCTCTTCCGCCGCATGTGCGCAACATCGTCGAGCGCCAGTACGAAGGCGTCAAGCGCAACCACGACGAGATCCGTGCCCTGCGCAACCACGCGCAGGCAGCCAACGCCTAGCGCTGCGCTGCCGGGCCGCCGTCGTCCTCGTCGGGCATCTCGCCCTCGTCGGCGGGCACCGGCCCTGGGAGATCCGGCTCGGGGTTGGGCCGCCCAGGCACCGGGGGTGAGGCAGGGCTGCGATGGTTTGCATCAGACATGGCGCACTCGATCGAAGAGGGTTCGGTCCAATGCGAAGCAAGCCGCATGCCGCCCACTATCCGCCGGCGCGCGGCGTCACCGTGATCTCGCCGCCGCTTTCCATGCGGGCCATCGCCACGTCGGCCAGCCTTTCGATGCCGTTCTCATGCACCTTCGCCATCAGCTCGTCCTGGCTGATCATTTCCTTGCGCAGGTTGCGCCACAGGGGTTGGCCGTCGCGCACCAGCACGACCGCACGCGGCTCCAACCAGCGCCGCAACGTCGGGCTGTGGTAGGCGGCCCAATCGATCAACCAGTTCCAGGCCGCGATCGTGCTGACCAGCACAAGGCCGTCCACCACGCTCTCGTAGCCACCGGCCATGGCATTTTGCGAGGCATCGGCGATCAACACCAGCAGCAACACGTCGGCCACGCCGATCGAGCCCGTGTCGCGACGAAGCACGAAGCGAAACAGCCCGAAGAGGAACCAATAGACCGCAGTGCCGCGCGCCACCAACTCGAGCGGCGACATGCTGAACGTGAACAGCGCTGCGAAGTCAGTGCTGTCCATCGATTGACCCGGGGTCAGCGCCGCTGGCGTGTGCCGGTGCAGTGACCGGCCTCACGGTGCTGTCAGCGCGACAGGCGCGCGATGATCAGCCCGAGCGCCAGTGCGGTACCGAGTGCCGCCAACGGATGCTCGCGCACCGTGGAGCGCAAGGACTCGGCCCACTCGTCACCCATTTCGCGCGCGTGGTCGACGCTTGCATGGAGCGAGTCGCTCGCGTGGCCAGCGCCTTCCTGCAGGCGCTGCAGCTGGGGCTTGGCCTTGTCGGCAAGCTTGTCGACTGTCTCGTGCGCACCGCGCACCACGCGGTCCAACAGTTCGGGCGTAGCGCTGCCGGCCGTGCCCATCGCATCCTCGCTCGACGAGCGCGTGTAGTCGGCGGCCGAGGTGGAGGAGGTCGACGGGGACGAGGGAAAAGAAGAAGACGAAGTGACCATGGAGACCTCCGGTACGTGGGGTGGGTCACGTTCACCAGCAATCGGTATGCCGGGCGCGCCTGAACACTTGGTGACCAACGAGCGCGGTGGCAACGCTCGGTTGGGCACATCCGTTGCTCCCATGCCATGGCGTCGCTCATCGCGCTTGACTGAACCGCAGCAATCCGGTGGGCTTTTCGTTTCAACCACACAGGAGTCCTCACCATGGGTTCGTTCTTCAAGACCACCGCTATCGCAGCCGCATCGTTGTTGATCGCCAGCGGCGCTGTCATCGCGCAATCGAGCACCAACTCGAGCACGACGACGACACCGTCAGGCAGCAGCACGACGACCACGCCCTCGGACGCCAGCACGACGACCACGCCGTCGGGCAGCACCAGCACCGGGACGATGGGCACGCCCAGCACCAGCACCACCACCACCACCACGACGCCCGGCAGCAGCAGCAGTACCATGGGCACCACCAGCCCGTCGTCGTCGTCGACGTCCAACAGCAGCACCAGCCCGTCGACCACCGGCTCCGGCAGCTCGATGGGCACGGGGTCGAGCTCGACCATGGGCTCGGGCAGCACCACGGGTTCGGGCAGCACGATGGGCAGCGGCTCTTCGTCCTCGTCGGGCAACTCGATGAGCAACCCGAGCTCGGGCAGCTCGTCGATGAACTCCAACGGCAGCATGCGTGCCGCGCGCGCCGACCGGAACTGAGTCTTGCCGCTTTGACGCGATCCGCGCGATCGCGTCAGCCCTGCGCCCCTGCCGAACCCGTTCGCAGGGGCGCTTCGCTTGGCCGCTCGCTAGCGGAGTTCGACCCGGCCCCTGCGACGCCAGTAGCGCTTGCGGCAATAGGCGCGCCCGTCGGCAATTCAGTAAGCCCCGCGGTCATGGGGGAGGGGGGTCGGCGCCCCTCGGCGAACGACGCGCTGCGCTTGAGGACGCTGCGGACCCCACGCCCAGCCTGGCGGCATTACTTCACGGCGCAGGTTGTATCAAATCGCGTCGAGCGCGACGCCTGCGGCACGGCAGTTGCATTCAGTGTCCGCGTGGCACCCGTGGGTGCCCAATGCGCAGCGGGGTCGCGGTCGATTTCGGCGTGACGGCGACCCTTGAAGGGAACAGTCAGTGGCTTCGATGGATTTACGCGCCGAGAACCGGCAAACCCAGAACCTGTCGCCTCGCCTGCAGCATGCCGTGCGCTTGCTGCAGATGTCGTCGATGGATTTCGCAGCGACCGTGCGCGACAGCCTGGGCACCAACCCGTTCCTGGAAGGCGACGAGTCGCAGGACGGTGCCACCCCCGAGCCGAGCGATGCGCTGGCCGTCGGTGCGGCGAGCGCGAGCGACCCGCGCCTGGCCGAAGCCTTTGCGCATGGGCTGCCTGATGCGTTCGACGGCGATGCCGAGCCCGCGCGCGAGCGCGACAGCGACCTCGATCCGACGCCGGAAAACGATCGACCAAGCGACAACGAACGCACCGGTGAAGACGATCGAGATCTGTGGCAGGCCGATGCCGGCACCGGGCAGCGGCCGAGTGGCGACGGCGAACTGTCCGCGCTCGACTCGATGGCCGTGGAGCCCTCGCTGGCGATGCACCTGTGCAGCCAGTTGCGCCTGCTGCGCTTGCCGCGGCGCGAAGCGGTGCTGGCCGAGGCGGTGATCGAGTCGCTCGACGACGACGGCTACCTGCGCACGCCGCTGGTCGAGCTGATCGAGGTCACCGCGCTCGAGCCCGCGGCCACGCCCGAAGAGCTGGCGCAGGCGCTGGCGCGGGTGCAGTTGCTGGAGCCTGCGGGGGTGGCGGCCCGCAGCGTCGGCGAGTGCCTGCTGCTGCAGATGTCCGAAATCGATTGCCCCGTGCAACGCGC
>JAYUSP010000480.1:0-3424 GCA_043755615.1 Betaproteobacteria bacterium | reverse complement strand
CCAGCAGGGGCGAATCCAGGCGGTCGATCTGCGCCAGGTGCTGGGGCGCCGTCACCGCATCGGCGAGGGCGCGGAACATGGGCACCGGGTCCTGGCGATTCGTCTCGCTGAACTTGACGATCACCAGCCGCGCGGCCGGGTTGACGTACAGGTACTGGCCGTTGTGGCCATAGGCGTAGAAGTCGCCGTGGCCGCCGTGAGGCGTCCACCACAGGTGCTGGTGCGTGTGGCGATCGAGCGCCTCGATGCCGGGCAACACGCTGCGCGCGGCCCACGCGGCCGGAACCAACTGCCGGCCGCCCCAAAGGCCACCGTCGCGCATCAGCTTGCCGAAGCGGGCGAAGTCGCGTGCCCGCGCGCTGAGGCAGCAGAAGGTCTTCTCGGTGCCGCCTTCGCGGTCGAGCGCCCACAGCGCTTTTGATTCCATGCCCAGCGGTTGCCAGAGCTTGGCCGCAAGGTAGTCCGACACCGGCATGCCGACCGCGCGTGCGAGCACGAAGCCCAGCACCTGGACATCGGTTTCGCTGTAGCGCCAGGGGTGGGCCTGGGTTTCTGGAGCTTGGGCCCGCAAGGCCACGTCGTGCAGATCGTCGCCGTAATAGACCTCGGCGCGGCCCGGCAGCAGCGAGGGCGCATCGGCCACGCCCGAGGTCATGGTCAGTAGCTCGCGCACCGTCGCGGCACCATACGGTTTGCCGGCGAATTCCGGGCAAACGCTGACCACCGTGGTGTCCAGGCTGGCGATGCGGCCTTCGGCCAGCGCGATGCCCACCAGCGCCGACATCACCGACTTCGCAATCGAGAACGAATTCAGCAGCGAGTGCTGGTCGTAGCCGCGCCCGTAGCGCTCCATCACGATGCGGTCTTCGTGCAGCACGATGAAGGCCGCAGTGCGGGTACGCGCCAGGTAGTCGTCGAGCGTCGGGGTGTTGCCGAGTTCGGCGCCGGTTTCATCGGGTACCGACAGCCCGGCCAGGAACCACGGCTCTTGTGGCAGCCCGCGCAAGGGGGAGGCTTGCGTGGCACGCGGCACCTCACGGTTGGCGAAGATGCGGTGGTCGTCCAGATCGGCGAAGTTGTGGACGACGGTTTTGGTCAGCGTGCAGGCCTGCAGACCGGCCAGCGCGGCGATGATGGCGACGATCTTGAACCAGCCCATGTCGATCTCCGTGGAGTGCATGGAGCGATGACAATCGATCGGGCGCCAGAAGTCCCGATGGCGCGGCTAACAAGTGCCAACGGAACGGCGAACAAGAAAAAACTATCTCCAATCAATGACTTACGCGCCATCCGACAACACACCGAGAGGCTCGAACGGGTACTCTGAAGACGCCGATGCGGCCCATTCGGCGTGGACGGTCGGCCAATGGCGCGTCGATTCAGGGACCGGAGAACTGCGTCGAGGCAGCGAGTCGCTGCGCGTGGAGCCCAAGGTGGCCGAGGTGCTGGTCTACCTGGCTCAGCGCGCAGGCCAGGTGGTCAGCCGCGACGAGCTGCTCACTGCCGTCTGGCCCGGGGTGGTGGTGGGCGATGACGCGCTCACCCAGGCGGTGATCAAGCTGCGCAAGGCGCTCGGCGACGACGCCAAACGGCCGGCCTATATCGAAACCCTGGCCAAGCGCGGCTACCGGCTGATCGCGCCGGTGTCGGCTGTGAATGCGCCGACCCAGGGCTCACCTGCCACGCCACCGGCCGCAGCTGAAGTTGCTGCGGCGGCGCCACCGCCCCGCGAAGCGCCTCCCCCGGCAGCCACTTCAACAACAACGATTTCACCTGCGCGAGCAAAGCCCAGGCGGCTGGCCGCACTGGCCGGCGGCTTGGCCGCGATCACCTTGGCAACGGTGCTGGCCTTCGGCATCCACCGCGACTGGGCCTGGCCGATCGGCGCGGCCAACACACCGCGCGCCACCGCCGAAACCCTGCCGGTGATCGCGGTGCTGCCGCTGGTCAACGCGAGCGGCGACCCGGCGCGCGAGTTCTTCAGCGACGGTGTCAGCGACGAGATCATCCATGCGCTGGGCCGCTACTCCGGCCTGCGTGTGATCTCGCGCAACTCGGTGCAGCAGTTCAAGCGGCGCGAAGCGTCGTCCAGGGTCGTCAGCAACGAACTCGGGGCGCGCTACGTGGTCACGGGCAGCGTGCGCGAAGCTGACGGCCAGGTGCGCGTGGGGGTGGAGTTGAGCGACGCCGAGACCGCGCGCGTGCTCTGGTCGGAGCACTTCGACCGCCAGGGCGGCGAGGTGTTCGCGATCCAGGACAGCATCGTGCGCAACATCGTCGGCGCGCTGGCCGTCAAGGTGACCAAACTCGAAAGCGACCGCGCCGCCTCGCGCGCACCCAGCCGGCGAGAGGCTTACGACCTGGTGCTATTGGCGCGCTCCCTTGAAGCCCAGGCCAACCGCACGGCCAATCGCCAGAGCCGCGCGCTGATCGCCCAGGCGCACGAGCTGGCGCCCGACTACGCGATGGCCTACGTCGTCGAAAGCGAGCTCGAACTTCAACGCGCCGACCTCGGCTGGATGGAAGACCCGGCGCAGGGCCTGCTGCTGGCCGAACGCGCGGCGCGGCATGCCCTCACCCTCAACGATCCGGGCGCCAACGCCCGTGCCCACGCGCAGCTCGGCCGCATCCATGCCATCCGGGGGGAGTACGAACTGGCGCTGGCCGAGTCGGAACGCGCACGGGCGCTCAACCCCAGCGACACCGTCATCGCGGAGGTGCGTGGCGATACCCTGCTGTGGGCCGGCCGCATTCAAGAAGCCGTGGAGTTGCTGGAGAGCGCCCTTCGCCTGGATCCGGCCGGGCGCCGTTCTCCGGTCAGGCAAATCCTCGTCGGGGCGTACTTCGCCGCCGAGCGTTACCCCGAGGCCCTGGCCGCCTGTGAACGCGCGTTGGCCGAACACTCGGAGCTGCCCTTCCTGCACACCATGCACGCTGCGATCCTGGCGCAGGCCGGCCGGCTGGAAGAAGCGCGTCAATCCGTCGCCCAGGTCAGGCGACTGCAACCCAATTTTCCGATCGCGGAGTTCGGCAACCGGTTCGCCGATCCTGCGATGAGGGACCGCTTCCAGGCCGCGCTGCGCAAGGCGGGGTTCTGAGCTTGGCTACTTGCGCTTGGCCCAGTTCTGTTTGGCGTGAGCGATGGTCTCGGGCGCGTTGGCGTCCGCAGGCATGCGTTCGGCCGTACTGAACAGGTAGAGCTTGCCGCCCACAATCTTCCACACCGTCGGATCGCTCTGGCCAATGAAGCCTTTGCTCAGCCCGGTCGTGCACAGGCCATCGAACTGCGGCAGGTAACGATCCGGGTCGGCCACGAACGCGGCCTTGTTCTGTGCGCTCGCAAAAAAATAGCGGGCACCGTCGAAGTCGTGGCGCAGCGCCGCCTGGCCCTTCACCGGGCCGCCGGCCTGAAAGCAGCTGAAGA
>JAYUSP010000479.1:0-3426 GCA_043755615.1 Betaproteobacteria bacterium | reverse complement strand
TCAAGCCCATCGGCGCGATAGTGCCGCCCTTGATGCCGCTGTCGCTGGCCGAGATCAGCACGCGCTTTCCCGCGACGACGCCGATGCCGACGATCGAGCCGCCGCCGAGCACGGCGCGTTTGCCGTCGTCGTCGTGCATGCCCAGGCCCGCCAGCGTCGACAGTTCGAGAAAGTCGCTGCCGCGGTCGATCAGCCGCGCGACACGCTCGCGTGGCAGCAACTGGCCGCGCTTGTCGAAGCGCTCGCGTTTGGACGCCGATTCGGCGACGACCTTGGCTTCGAGTGCACGCACCTCGGCCAGCCGCTCGTGCATGCGCGCGGCGTTGGCAGCAAATGCCGCCGACGTGGCGACGATCTGGCTGGCCAGCGTCGGCATCAGCGCAGCACCTCGGGCGTCACCGCGCGGTGAAAACCGTCGAACGGCTTCGACGCCGATTCAGCGCCGAGGGGAAAGATGCCGCTGCCCAGCGACGCCGCGCCATCGATCTGCACCGTGACGCCGGAGATGAAGGCTGCCGCGGGTGACAACAAGAAGACGATCGCGCCGCTGACCTCGGCCTCGACGCCCAAGCGCCGCATCGGCACATGGGCCTTCAGCTTCGGGATCATCAGCTTGATCGCGCCGCCGTAGGTGTCCATGCCGCTGGACGCGATCCAGCCCGGCGCGACCGCATTCACGCGCACACCGGCATGCGCCCACTCGAAGGCTGCCGTCATCGTCAGGTTGCTCATGCCGGCGCGCGCAGCGCCAGAATGACCCATGCCCGGCATGCCGTTGCGAAAGTCGGCGGTCATGTTCACGATCGCGCCGCCGTTGACCTGCATGCACTGGTTGAACAGCTCGCACATCATCAAGAAGCCGCCGGTGAGGTTGTTCGCCACGACTGCGTCAAAACCCTTTTTGCTGATCGCCAGCAATGGCGCCGGAAACTGGCCGCCGGCGTTGTTGACGAGGCCGGCGACCGGGCCGTGTTCGGCGATCACCGCGGCGACACCGGCCTTGACCGCGGCTTCATCGCGGATGTCAAAGGCGGTGGTGAGGCAACGCCCGCCGTCGGCCGTGATCTCGGCGGCGACGCGGTCAAGCTTGTCCTGCGAGCGGCCGCTGATGACCACGGTGGCCCCGAGCGCGGCGAGTTCGTGCGCGACACAGCGCCCGATGCCGCTGCCGCCGCCGGTGACCCAATGCAACTGGCCAGCAAACAGGTCGGGGCGGAAGACGCTGGCGTAGCGGCGCCCGCTGGAGGTGGCGTCGTTCGTGGGATCGGCGGGTGTGGGCATCGGTTCCAATCGCCGCGGCGAAGCTGCGGCGCAAAATCCAGCGCACAGCTTACGTTAACGTCAACTTCATGCCATCTAGGGAATTACGCGCATCGCCGCGGCAGCGCGCGCCGCTACGATGCTCGGCTTTGAAACCCTCACTCATTGAAGGATGTTTCTCCATGGATCTGCAAGCCTGCACTGAAGCGCTGCGCACCAAGGTCGGTGACTCCAGCGGCCTCAACGCGACGCTCAAGTTCGACTGCGGCGACGACGGCGTGGTCTACCTCGACGGCAAGTCGATGCCCAATACGGTGAGCAATCACAACGTCGATGCCGACTGCACTATCGCCATCACGCTGGCCAATCTGGGCGCCTTGATGACCGGCGAGCTCGAGCCGGCGACCGGTTTCATGATGGGCAAGTTCAAGGTCTCGGGCGACATGAGCGTGGCGCTCAAACTGCAGCGGGTGGTCTGAGCATGCTGCAGGCCGTCGTGCGCCGCCGCGCGCCGAAGCCGGCCGCCTCGGCGTTGCCGCTGCTGGTGACCGCGCAGGAGGTGGTTGCCTCGCACCGCAACGACGACTCGGGTGAACTGTTTGGCATCACCGAGTTGTGCGCCGAGTTTGGCATCACGCTGCGCACGATCCGCTTCTATGAAGACAAGGGCCTGCTCAAGCCGCGGCGGGTCAACGGCACCCGCGTCTATTCGCGGCGAGACCGCGCGCGGCTGGCGCTGATCCTGCGCTCCAAGGCGATCGGCGCGCCACTGTCGGAGATCAAACATTACCTCGACCTCTACGGCGACCATGGCGAGGGCCGCATTCAGCAGATGCGTTTTGTGCTCGATCGCACCGATGCAGCGATCGCCGGCCTGGAGGAAAAACGCGCGCATATCGATGCCAGCCTGGCGGAATTGCGCCTGATCAACGCCACGGTGCGCAAGCAACTGGAACCCAAACGATGAGCCTGCCCAGTTTCCCCTCGACCTGGATTAGCGACGAACACCGGATGCTGCAGGATGTGGCCCGGCGTTATATCGAGCAGCGCTGGGTGCCGCAGGCCGCCGCCTTCCGCGCCGCCGGCCGGATGGGCCCCGAAATCTGGCGTGATGCCGGCGCCAACGGCCTGCTGTGCACGTCGACGCCCGAAGCCTACGGCGGCGGAGGCGGTGACTTTGGCCACGAGGCGGTGATCCTGCTCGAAGCCGCACGCGCCAATATCTCGGGCTGGGGCGGCGGGCTGCACTCGGCGATCGTCGCGCCTTATCTGCTTCGTTATGGGACTGAAGAACAGAAGCAGCGCTGGTTGCCGCGGTTCTGCACGGGTGAGTTGATCAGCGCAATCGCGATGACCGAGCCCGGCACCGGCAGCGATCTGCAGGCGGTGCGCACCAGCGCGCGCCGTGATGGTGACCACTACATCGTCAACGGTGCCAAGACCTTCATCACCAACGGCGGCAACGCCAACTTTGTGATCGTGGTCTGCCGCACCGGCGACGAGTCGGGTGCCAAGGGGGTCTCGCTGCTGGCGGTGGAAACCGACGCCGCGCCGGGGTTTCGGCGCGGCCGCCCGCTGGACAAGGTCGGCCTCAAGGCGCAGGACACGTCGGAGCTGTTTTTCGACGACCTGCGCGTGCCGGTGGCCAACCTGATCGGCGCCAAGGAAGGCCAGGGCTTTTTCCAGTTGATGGAGCAGTTGCCGCAGGAGCGCCTGATCATCGCTGTCAGCGGCATCGGCGCGATGGAGCGCGCGCTCGACGACACCCTGCGCTACGTCAAGGATCGCAAGGCTTTTGGCAAGACGGTGTGGGATTTCCAGAACACCCGCTTCAAGCTCGCCGAGGTGCAGGCCACGGTGCTCGCCACGCGCGCTTTTGTCGACGCCTGCATGGTTGCACACCTGCGCGGTGAACTCGACGGCGCGCGTGCGGCGCTGGCCAAGGCCTGGGTCAGCGAGCAGCAGTGCAAGGTGATGGACGAATGCCTGCAGCTCTTTGGCGGTTACGGCTACATGATGGAGACCCCGATCGCCGAGATGTACGTCGACGCGCGGGTGCAGCGCATCTACGGCGGCACCAACGAGATCATGAAAGAACTGGCCTCGCGGTCCATGTAAGGAGACGGCTGCCGTGCTCAATCATTCGCTGACCCATTCGCTGACGGA
>JAYUSP010000478.1:0-3426 GCA_043755615.1 Betaproteobacteria bacterium | reverse complement strand
GTGTGCGGCGAGACGCGCTTCTTCAGCAGGCTGGGTTGCTCGGCGGCAGCGCGCTTCACCGCCAAGCTCAGACGCTGCGCGACGTTGGACCTGGACATGGCCTGACCATCTCGATTGGGCAGCAACGCCGCCTCGCCGCGCAACGTCGGATTCAGCCGCAGCCAGGCACGAACTTCGGCAACGGTGATGTCCCACAGAGGTATCGATCGCAGTTTGCGCCCCTTGCCATGCAGGTGCACGCATGCGCCGCCGGTCAGCACGACATCGACCACGCGCACACCGACGATCTCGGAGACGCGCGCGCCCGTGTTGTAGAGCATGGCAAGCAACAGATGGTCGCGCTGCGAAGACCAGTTCTGCCCCGGTTGCCCAAGCACTGCGTCCATCTCCGCTCGGGTCAGGAAGCCCAGCATCGGCCGCTCGAAGCGCTTCATCGGCACGGCCAGCGCCCGCTCGACATCGTGCAGCGAGGCCACATCCCGCCGCGCGGCGAACTTCAGGAATGCGCGCAACGCGGTCAGCCTCAAGTTGCGGCTGCGAACCGAGTTGTGCCGGCTGTGCTCCAGATGATCGAGGAATGCCAGGATCAGATCGGGCTGGATGTCGGCAAGCTGCATCGTTGTCGGCGCCTTACCCAGCTTGCGGCTGGCGAAGTCCAGGAACAGCGTCAACGCGTCGCGGTAGCAGGCCACCGTCTGCGCACTGACCGCACGTTGCGCGACCAGGTACTCGGTGAAGAACTGCTGCACCAGCGCGGCGAACGATGGTGGCGTCGGTACGGTGGTCTTACGCATCTTCCACCTCCGCTTGCGAGATGAACGACTCGAACCGTGAGGCAGCCAGCGCCATCAACTCCGGCACCGCCGAGAGATACCAATAGGTGTTGGTCACCATGGCGTGTCCGACGTAGGTCGACAGCGACAGCATCGCCTCGTCGATATCGACGTTCTGTGCCTGCCACTGCACGATGCGCCTGACGACGAAGGTGTGCCGCAGATCGTGGATGCGCGCCGCATGGTGAGCACCCCGATTGGGCCACCCCAGTTGCCGGCGCAGCCCGGCGAAGACGCGATGCACCTGACGGTCGCCCAGAGGCCGCCCGCGCAGTCGTCCCCGGCTGTTGACGAAGAACGCGCTGTCCTCGTCGTAGAGGTCGCCTGCCAGATCGCGCTGCGAACGATATCGTCGCAAGGCGTCCAGCGTGCTCGGATGCACGGGTAGCTGACGGGACTTGCCGAACTTGGTCTGGTGAACCGTCAGCATGCCGGTCTTGAGATCGACATCGGCGCTCTTCAGCGACAGCGCCTCGCCGATGCGCAGGCCGGTCGATGCAATCAGCCCGAACAGCGTCTCGAAGACGACGCCGCGAAGGCTGCCCGCCGGGCCGAGCCGCCGTGCGCCGGCCAGCAAGTCGATGATCTCTTGCTCGCTGTAGATGTGCGGCGCCTTGCGCTCAGGCATGCGTCCGAAGATCGTGTCGTCGGGAACCTCCGTCTCGGGCTCGAACTGCTGCAGCCAGCGCACGAAGGTGCGCAGCCTCTTCAGCCGCCGTGCCCACGTGGCCGGGTCGGTGCTGCCATGACTGTCGCGTCGCGCCCAGTCGGCCATCGCCTCGAGCGTCAACGCTCCGCAATGCCCCGTCTCATGCAGATGACGGGCCAGGCTGCGCAAGATGCAGGCGTCGCCGCGCGCCGAGAAGCCCAGACCACGGCGTTCGACCAGGAATCGCTCGATACGCGACTTGAAGGGCAAGCCGGCGCCGCTCATGACGCGCTCCCGGGCCACGGCAGTGCGACCGCGGCAAGATTGCGGCTGTCCAGCTTGGCGTAGATCATGGCCGTGTTCAGCGATCGGTGGCGCAGTACGTCGGCCACTTCCTTCAACGACGATCCGCCGGCGAGCAAGCGGTTGGCCATGGTGTGGCGTAGCAGATGCGAGCGCGTGTACGGCAACCCGGCGCGCGCGTAGGCCTGACGGATCGTCTTGCGCACCAGGTCTGCGCCGACGGGTTCATCGCGCGGCGCCACGTTGCGCACGAAGATGGCGCGGTTCGATGTCTTGGGGCGCTCGAGTTCGAGGTACTTGGCGATGGCTTCGCCGGTGGCTGCCGGCAGCGGCAGGATGTCGACCCGCCGGCCCTTGGTGTGGCGCAGCGTGATCGTGCCGGCGTGCCAGTCGATGTCGTCCAGGCTGAGGTGGGCCACTTCGCTGCTGCGAAGACCCAGATCGAGCGCGCAGCGCACGATAGCGCACGCTCGGCGCATGGCGCGGCAGGGGTTGTTGAGCGAGCCGACCAACTGGGCGACTTCTTCGTCGCTCAGCTTCTTGGGCAGTGACGACAGCGCCCAGTTCGCCGGGTAGGCCAGCGCGCCGACCAACCCATGGACCCGATCGCCCAGCGAGGCGCGGTAACGGAAGTAGCCGCGCAGCGATGACACGACGCAACCCGCGCCGGCCGGCTTGCGGTACAGCGTGGCCTGCTCGGCGAAGAAGCGCCGCACATGCTCGGGTTTGATCGCGGCGATGTCGATGACGGCATCGTCGAAGCGCTCGCTGAGCAAGCGCCCGACGATTCGCAGCGCCGAGGAACGGGTGCGCGGCGCCAGACCACGCACATGGTCCATGTGCTCGTCGTAGCGGCGCAACTCTTCATCCACGGGCGCGGTGCTCACCGGCGGGTGCGAGATGGCGCCTTGAGCCCGCAGGACAAGCAGCAAATGCCCAAGCGCCGCGCTGTGGTCGCCGCGGTCATGGCGTACGGGTCCGGTGCACGCGCAACTCGGCAGGTGATCGTCAAGAAATACGGCGACCGAGACTTCGTCGATCCTGGCCAGCGGCACACGCCGGGTGCATGCCCAGCGTGCGAAATGCGTGATCTCGGCAAGGTAGCTGGCGATAGTGTGTGCGGCGTACCTGCGCTTGGTCAGGTGACGCTTGAACGCGGCGGCGTAGGGGCCGATGGGGCTGCTCGCGAGCCAATCAACTTCGGTCAGGTGCGATCGTTGAGCGGAATCCATGGTGGTCTCCAGAAGTGGAACCACCAGTGCGCGCCGAACCGAAAACTATGTCCAGTTCTGCAATTGACCATCACGCCGCATGCCGCATCAATGCTGCGTCGCCGCCCTCGGCATCGAACCACCTGCGCATAGTTGGGACCTGCGCATAGGGGTCGGCAGCGCTAGTTCGCGGCGGGTGGACGCAGCCATAGGCAGGCATCCCGTGCTACGCATGCTCAGGCCGCCGTGCGAAGCGCTGACGACCGGCAGCTTTCTGGGCACTGCTGTCACCCGCCTGCTGGAAGTCGAAGGGCTGGTTCCGGCGAGCGCCGACACTCGACTTCCGAATCTCAGTGACAGCAACCAGTCTGAACCTGCCGGTGGCCCGGCGCAACCGACCGTCGGCACGAGGGCGGCCGCCTCTTGCAGC
>JAYUSP010000477.1:0-3440 GCA_043755615.1 Betaproteobacteria bacterium | reverse complement strand
GCGAGTGGTTGAAGTACGAACAGGTCGTCAAGGCCAGCGGCGCGAAGGTCGATTGAGCGGCGTGGTGGCGTGAAACGCACGACCCGGTATCTGGCCGGCGGGAGGCCGGCCTTCGCCCGCAGCGCGGCCCAGGCGCTCAGCGACAGCCACACGCTGTCCGGCCTGCTCGCCAGCCATCGGCGCGCGCAGGGCTGTTATGCCTCGGTCCGCGCACTCTTGCCCGGCACGCTGCAGAGCCAGGTTCGAGCCGGCCCCATCGATGGCGGCGTCTGGACCTTGTTTGCCAGCCATGCGAGTGCCGCGGCCAAGTTGCGGCAGGTTTTGCCGACGTTGCTTGCGGCACTTGCGATGCGCGAACCCGACATCACCGAGATTCGTGTGAAGGTCCGCCCGCCCGAGAGCGCGTGATCGATAGCCCGGCGGGGCCAGCATCGAGCATCGACAGCAGCGGGCGCCAATCGTCGCTGCCGACAGCGGCGACCAGCGCGTCGCCTTCGAGTCGCCCGTCGGCGAGCATTGCGCACAGCCGGGTCAGGTCGGCGACGCCCTGCGGTGGCGCGCCGGGGCGGCGGTACCGGTACTGGCGCGGCGCCCGGCGAAGGCTCGCGTGCAGGCGCTGCCGCAGGCGCACCGCCAGCCTGGCGATGCGCGCGGCCAGCACCGGCGCACCCAGCACCAGCGCGGCGACCAGCGCGGCCACCACCACGGCGGCCAGCACCGCAGCGCCGGCGACCATCCAGGCATCCATGACCCACTCAACCGCTGGCAGCCACCAGTCGGCCGTCGAGCCAGCGCAGGCGCTGGACCTGTCTGACACTGGGACAACAGCGTGCATCCTTGGGTCCCAGGGTCAGGGTATCGACGACGATCTCGCGGCCTTGTACGCGCAGCCGCACGGCCTGGCCAAAGACATCGGCCCTGGCGGTTTCGCGCCAGCCACCAGCGTCGCCGCCAGCGCGGCTCGGCGGCATCAACCGCGACACCAGGGTCACCGACGAGCTTGCGAATGTCGGCCCGAGCAGGGTCCACAGCAGCACGATGTCGGGCTTGCCGTCGCCGTCGATATCGGCCAATTCGACGCTGTCGGCCTGCGCCTGGCCCTCGCCCGGCGCTTGGCGCTTCTTGAGCAGTTGCTGCACGACGCGGCGCTGCGCGGGGTCGAGCTTGGCCAGCGGGTTGGGTGTGGCCACGGCCGGGGATGCCGCCGGGACAGCATGCGCTGCCGGGGCCAGGCCCAGGGCCACGCACAGCAGCGCGATCCAGGCAGTAGCGCCGCGGCGAGAAAGTAGATTGTGTCGGTTCATCAGCGGTCCTTGTCGGCCCTTGTCGGGCCGCGGTCGGGGGGCAGAATCAAGGTCGCGGCAGGCGGTGCTCCGGGCCCGGCTGTGAGCTCACTTCTTCTTTTTTTCGGCCTCTTTTTTGTCGGCTTCCTTCTTGGCGTCGACTTCTTTTGATGCCGCGGTGCTGCCGCCCTGCACACCGAGACGGCCGCCGGTGCCCAGGCCGCCCTTGACGGTCTGCGCCTTGTAGTTCTTCAGCGCCTTGACCATCTGGTTGAAAGAATCGGCAAAGGCGGTGACGATGACCTTGCCCTGCGGCGTCGACGAATAACCGCCCGCGCCGCCGGCCAAGCCGCCAGTGAAAGCGACACCCAAAAAGCCGAAGTCGAAATTCTTGGCGCTGCCTTCGGCGGCCGAGACCTGCACCCCCGAGCGATTGTCGATGAGCAGCAGCGTCGTCGACGCCTCGTTGGTGCTCATGCTGCCGGCCAAGGCGCCAATGGCGCCAAAGGCGCGCGTCGCCATGCCGGCGGCGGACTGGCCGGACTTGCCAGAAAACTGGATGCTCGGGCTCATCGTGAAGTCCGCCGCGACCATCTGGCCGGAGCCGAAGTTGCTGCCGGTGCGCATCTCGCCGCTCTTGTCCAGGCTGCGCTCGCGCATCATGCTGTTCATCGTCGCGCCGCGCTCGACGATGACAAAGCAGTTGCTCTGCTGGATCATCAGGCGCAGCACCGGCACCGTCGAGCCGAGCTGGTATTGGCGCAGCTGGATGTACCAAGGGGCGTTGCTGTCTTCCTGCACGCCAAGCGTGCCCAGCGTCTCGTCGCAGCGTTCGAGCTGGCTGTTCTGGCCCTCGGCAGCGCCACCACCGGCCGCGCCAGTGACGGTGCCCTTGGCCTCGCCCATCTTTGGCGCAGTGGCCACGCAGCCGGTCAACAGCAGCAGCGACACGGCCATCGCCGCCGCCACTGCGGGCGGCGCCAACCGGGGCCGCCTGGGCGGCGCCACCGGGCCGCCGCCATGGATCGACCGCCTTGAAGACTTGCAAAGAATCGGATGCATCGGGACCTCCAGTTTTCTGGCCACCACCCCGACCTGGGGCGGACGACAGAAAATTAAGACCCGCCCGTTACCGATGCGTTACCCGGGGCTGTGCAGCGTGGTCGTGAGAACCATTCGATTGACCGGGTTGCGGCGCGCCAGTTGTTGCTCGCGCATGCCGCGATCAGCGACATCGCGGCGCAGAAACACCATCACGCCGACCGCGTGGCGCGCTGGTCAGGCGCCGAGGACGCCGACCTCGCCCCCGCGCTTCGAGCAGCGATATCGATGTCGCGCTCAACGGCTGGTCGTCTGCGGCGCGACGAGTGCGGCTAGTGCGGCGAGTGTGGCCATTGCGGTCAGCGGCACGAGCCCGAGCAGTCGCGCCGCCGCCTACACCACCCGGATCGCCAGCGCCTTCACCCTCGATCTCGAACTGACGCCGACGCAGCCCGTGTTGCGGCGAGGCGATGCCGGTTATTCACAAAAGGGCCCGCAGCCGCAGCAGGCCAGCCACTGCTACAGCCGGCCGCAGCTGCAAGCCGCCGGCCGGCTGGGCCTCAGCGGCCTGCGAACGCAGCGCCAGCGTGCGCGGCCGCGCCCGGCTCGACCACGAATGGAGCGACGAGGTGTTGCCGCCGCTGGTAGTCGGCTGGGACTGGATCGGTTTCCCTCTCGACGACGGCAGCGCGCTGACCGCGTTCCGCCTGCGCCGCCCCGAAGGCCGCACGCTCTGGGCCGGGGCAGTTTTCGCGCGGCGGATGTGGCCGCCGGAGCGGCTTCAGCACTTGCCGCCGACGCGGTGAATTTTTCTTCGGAGTTGCTCGACAGCAGCGGCCGGCGCATCGGCCTGGGTTACCTCAAGATGACCAGCCACGCCGGCTGGTTGCGCCTGTAGTCCGGCCCCGCGGGCATCGCCTGGGGCATCCCGCCGCGAGCTGCGGATCACGCCGCCAAGCGCCCGTTGCCGCAATGGCGATGGCCGGATGCCCGATGCCCGACGCTCGAAGGTCGGCTGGTCCTACACGCGGGCGCGCCGCCGGCCGACCGGTGAATCCTGCGGTGCCGCCTAAGGTGAATGCAACCGGACTGTCCGGTAGTTTTCTAGTTTCTTGC
>JAYUSP010000476.1:0-3442 GCA_043755615.1 Betaproteobacteria bacterium | reverse complement strand
TGATCGAAACCCATGGCGGGCTGGCCGACGTGGCTGCGATCGCAATGCACCCACGCATGCAGTCGCTGTCATTTGGTTTGATGGACTTTGTTTCGGCGCACCGCGGTGCGATCCCGCTGGCGGCGATGGGCGTGCCGGGGCAGTTTGAATACCCGTTGGTGGTGCGCGCCAAGGTGGATATCGCTGCGGCCTGCCACGCCGCGGGCAAGACGCCGTCGCACTGCGTGGTCACCGAATTCCGCAGCGCGGCGGCCATCCAGCAGGCGGCCGAGCAGGCGGCGCGGCGCTTCGGCTACACGCGCATGTGGAGCATCCATCCGGCGCAGATCCGCCCGATCGTCGAGGCCTTTGCGCCGACGGTGGCCGAAGTCGACCGGGCGGTGGAAGTGCTCTTCGCTGCGCAAGCCGCGCACTGGGCGCCGATCCGCCATCACGACACATTGCACGACCGCGCCAGCTACCGCTATTTCTGGCACGTGCTTGAGCGCGCGAACGGCACCGCGTTCAGCGGTGGGCCGCAATTGCCGGCGCAGGTGCGCGAGGCTTTTTTCTCGCCGACGTGACCGGCCCGCAACCCGCTTGCCCGCGGTTGCACTCGCCTACGCCTGCAGACAGGCCGACTGCGAAGAATGCTCCTTGTCGCCCCGCCGCGGCGACGCCAGGGCGCTATCGCGCCATCGCGCTATCGCGCTATGGCGCTATGGCGCGACCGAGCCCAGCGCCCCGTAGGCGTGGTTGAGCCACAGCTTCAGGCGCTGGCGCTCCATCAAGCCCAGGCCCGGGCTGTCGACGGCGTTGTGGTTGCGCGCGGCCCAGAAGCTGGCGTTCCGGGCATCGATCTTCTGCACCACGGCTTCGTGCAGGCGCTTCAGGTCGATGACCTTGGCACCCAGGCCGATCGCGCGGTCGAGTTCACCCGAGCGCTCGAGCTGGCCGAAGTCGTCGCCGCGGATCTGGTTGCGCACGATGACGTAATTCAGGCGCTGGCCGAAACGGTCGAGCAGGCGCTGCAACAGCGTCACTGAATCGCGGCCAGCGTCCATCACATGCCAGTACTGCAAGTCGATGCCCGACAGGTTGGCCATGTCGAGCACGCCTGACTCTTCCATCCATTGCACCAGCGCATCGTGCGTCTGCGCTGCCAGGTCGACGAGCACCCGCCGGCCGGGCTGGTCGACCGCGGCCTCGATGATCGCGTCCAGCGCTTCGTATCGGTCGACCAGCGCGGGTGAGGCGTAGTCGGCATAAAAGCGCATCAACGAGCCATGCGAGCGGTCGGTATCGAAGCCGACAAAAGGCAGCTGGTGGTCGATGAAATATTGCGCCAGCAGGCGCGAGACCATCGACTTGCCGACGCCCCCTTTTTCACCGCCGATGAGGTGGATCTTGGCCAGCGACGGATTTTTCAGGGTCGGGATTTCCATGGGCTCTATTCTCGGTGGCGGCTCTTGAGCAAACGTGGCTTTGCCACTTTGCTCAATCCCCGCGGGGGGGGCGGCCGGCTTCGGCCGGCCTTGGGGCGCTCATTCGGGGCTGGATTTTGCACGCCGCAGCCGCGACAGCAGAAACAACACGACGCCCAGGTTGACCAGGTTCCAGGCCACGCCATTGACAAACGCCGCCGTGTACGAACCCGTCAGGTCAAAGACCTTGCCCGACATCCAGCCGCCCAACGCCATGCCGAGCAGCGTGAACATCAACACCGTGCCGACCCGCGCGCCGGCCTCGGCGGGCGGGAAATGTTCGCGCACGATGATCGCGTAGCTGGGCACGATGCCACCCTGGAACAGGCCGAACAGCGCCGAGATCAGGTACAGCGAAACCAGGCCGTCGAAGGGGATGAACAGCAGCAGCGCCAACCCCTGCAAGACCGAGCCGAGCAGCAAGGTGCGCACGCCGCCGATGCGGTCGCAGATGGCGCCCGATATCAAGCGGCTGGCGATACCGCAGGCCAGCATCAGCGACAACATCTGCGCGCCACGCGCGGCGCCGTAACCCAGGTCACCACAATAGGCAACGATGTGCACCTGCGGCATCGACATCGCCACGCAGCAGGCGACACCGGCCACGCACAACAGGGACTGCGCCGCGCCCATGGACATGCCAAACGGCCGCTGCGACGGCGTCGCTGCATTCGCACGCTGCGCCGGCGCGGCCACCGCCACGGGCGGCCGCGGACGCAACATCAGGGCCAGCAACGGCATCGTCACGGCGCAAAAAATCGCGAGGCCAAAATACGCCGACCGCCAGCCCGCCGTTTCGACAAAGTGCTGCACGATCGGCGGCCATACCGCACCGGCCAGGTAGTTGCCGCTGGCACAGATGGCCACCGCAATGCCGCGCCGTTTGACAAACCACAGCGAGGTATCGGCGATCAGCGGCGCAAAGGTCGTCGAGCAGCCGAGCAGCCCGAGCAGCACGCCGTGCACGATCGCAAAGACCCACACGTTCGGCGCCATCGCGGCGGCTGCAAAGCCCAGGCCGAGGCCGGCGCCGCCGATCAGCGCCGGCAGCATCACGCCAAAACGATCGGCGAGTTTGCCCATCACGATGCCGCCGAGGCCAAAGCCGATCATCAGCAGCGTGTAGGGCAGCGACGCGTCGGCGCGGGCAACACCAAACTCGGCCTGCACCGCGGGCAGCACCACCGACACGACATACATCGCGCTGCTGCCGATGGTCATCAGCGCCAGCGTCACCGCCAGCCGCGTCCAGGCGTAGCGGCTGTCGGCGGTGTGGTTCATGCCGCCGGCGCGGCCGGCGCGGCCGACAAGTGCCGCGCCACGGCCTGGCCCGCAAGGACGGCCAGCGCCGCGTCCTCGCGCTCCGGCGTCAACCCGGCCTTGCTGAAGAGCTGTGCTTCGGCAGGCTGGCCGCGGTACCAGGCCAGCGTGTCGGCGACGGTCTGCTCGAGCGGGCGGTTGCACAGGCCCGCGCTGAGCGCCGCCGAAACATCGGTACTGGCGAACTTTGCGTACGCACCGCCAGGCGGCATCCACAGCGGCAAGTCGTTCCAGGGTTTGAGGCCGAGCCGGTCCACCGCATCGGCATCGGCCCAGGCCCAGCGGGGTCTGCATCCGGCCACCCGCGCGCAGGTCTCGAAGACTTCGCCGAGCGTCCACAGGCCGGGGGGCGACACCGCGTTGAAAGTGCCCTGCCGGCCGGCTTCGAGCCCGTCCAGCATGAAGGCCGCGAGGTCGCGCGCATCGATGAACTGCGCCGGCTCGTGGGGCGCGCCCGGCACGAGCACCGCCTCGTCGTCCACAGCGCGAGCGATGCGCGCCGGCCAGTAGGTGAAGCGCTGCGTCGGGTCATGCGGGCCGACGACGAGGCCCGGGCGCACGATCAGTGAGCGGTCTGCGCCGAAGCGCTGCAGCAGCGCCTGCTCGCACAGCGCCTTCAGCGGCCCGTAGGTGCGGCCGTCAACGACCTCGGTGTCGGG
>JAYUSP010000475.1:0-3443 GCA_043755615.1 Betaproteobacteria bacterium | reverse complement strand
GTCGCCACTTTCAGCGCGTGGTCACGCCAATCGGGGCGTTTGAGCGCGTTGCGCATGCGACCGCCATTCGCATAGGGCGTCGATCCCATTCGTTTGTCGCCAGCTGGCGCCAGAGCACTCAGTTCGGGCAACAGCCGACCGGCATCGTCGAACAATTCCTCAGGCCGGTAGCTTCGCATCCAGTCTTCCAGCAACCGCCGGTGTGAAGCATTTTCCCGAACCTCGCTGATCGGGACCTGATGCGAGCGCCAAAATCCTTCAACCTTCTTCCCGTCGACCTCCTTCGGCCCGGTCCAGCCCTTGGGACTGCGCAGCACGATCATTGGCCCCCTTGATGAACCAGCTTCATCTCCGGCACGGGCCGCTTTCTGGATGTCTGCGACCCGATCGAAGGCCTGGTCCAAAGCAGCTGCCATTTGTCGGTGCATATCCAGCGGGTCGCTGCCCTCGACGAAGAGCGGCTCATGGCCATAGCCCTCCAGGAGCTGGCGCAGCACTTCCGGCTCCATTCGTCCCATTATGGTCGGCCCGGCGATCTTGTAGCCGTTGAGGTGCAGGATCGGCAGCACCGCACCGTCGCTGGCCGGGTTGAGGAATTTGTTCGAATGCCAGGCGGCAGCCAGCGGCCCGGTCTCGGCTTCACCGTCGCCGACGACGCAGGCGACCAGCAGGTCGGGGTTGTCGAAAGCGGCGCCATAAGCGTGAGACAGCGCGTAGCCGAGTTCACCGCCTTCGTGGATCGAGCCGGGTGTCTCTGCCGTCACATGGCTGCCGACACCGCCCGGAAACGAAAACTGCTTGAACAGCCTTTGCATGCCCGCGGCGTCTTGCGTGACGTGCGGATAGACCTCGCTGTAGCTGCCCTCGAGCCAGGTGTTGGCCAGGACCGCCGGGCCGCCATGGCCCGGGCCGGCGATGAACAGCACGTTGAGTTGCTGCGCGTTGATGACGCGGTTCAAGTGGGCATAGATGAAATTCAGGCCCGGCGTCGTGCCCCAATGGCCGAGCAGCCGCGGCTTGACATCCTCGGCTTTGAGCGGCGTCTTCAGCAGCGGGTTGGCCAACAGGTAGATCTGACCCACCGACAGGTAGTTGGCAGCACGCCACCAGTCGTCGAGCAGCGCCAGGTCGGGCGCTTGCGTCGGCGCCTGCGTCGGCGCCTGCGTCGGCGCGTCGACGGCATGCTCAAGGTTTTTCGGCAGGGTGGTCATGTCGGGAAATATCATCACGCCGGCAGATCGTGCTCGCGCAGCATCACCGGCTCGATCGAGCCGCCGCTCACCCGGCGCAGCACGGCGGCATCGATGGCTTCGCGATGGGTCTCGTAGATCGCCACCGCGTCGCTGCCATCCATGCGCGCATGAAAGCGGTGGTGCAGAACACGCGGCGACAGGATCGCCCCGATCGTCGCGCCGGCCGGTGTCGCGACCCAGAAGCGCAAAGCCCCCGAGTCCAGGTGAAACGTCGGCGGCGGCAAGTCGGCGCGGCGCGAAGGATCGTTCACGCAGCCCTGCCAGCGGGCCGCGATGTGGCCTTTTGCGGGCCCGCTTTGGCCCCGCTCGGCGCGGCCGGCACGGGCACACCGGTTGGAGACGGCTTCAGCGCCGGGCTGACCTGTTTTGGCTTCTTCGCTTCTTTGTTGCCGCGGTTGCTCTTGCCCATCGGTGCGTCTTTCGGAAGTGGTCTTGCCTGGCCGCTGTTTAGCAGGCAGTAGACCATGGTCGGCCGCTGCGGGTGAGCCTGTCTGTGCGCTGCCGCACCTTGCCGGCCGGGCGTTCGCGGCGACACGGCGACACAAAGGCTCGCCGTCGCTGGTGTTCGCTGGTATCGTGGTTGATGGACTTCAAGGACTACTACGAAGTGCTCGGCGTCAAGCGCACCGCGACCGACGCCGAAATCAAAAAAGCCTTTCGCCGACTCGCGCGCAAGCACCACCCGGACTTGAGCAAGGCCAGCGACGCGTCGGCGCGCATGCAGTCGATCAACGAGGCCCACGACGTGCTGCGCGACCCCGAAAAGCGCGCCGCCTACGACCGCGTCGGCCAGGGCGCGCAAAGTGGGCAGCCCTTTGCCCCGCCGCCAGGCTGGGACAGCGGCTTCGAGTTCAGCGGCACACCCGGCGAGGCCGGCGACGGCGCCGACCACAGTGCCTTTTTTGAAGCGCTGTTTGGCAACGCGCGCCGCCGCGCAGGGCCATCACGCGGCGCGGGGGAAGGCGCCCGCGCACGTCGTGGCCAGGACCACCACGCCAAGATCCTGGTGCCCCTCGAAGATGCCTTTGCCGGCGCGACGCGAGAAATCACGTTGCACAGCCCCGAGATCGACGCCGCCGGCAACATGGCGCTGCGCGAGCGCACGTTGCAGGTGAATATCCCCAAGGGCATCCGCGCCGGGCAGCAGATTCGTCTGCTGGGCCAGGGTTCGCCGGGCTTCGACGCGGCGGCGCCGGGCGACCTCTACCTCGAGGTCGAGTTCGCGCCACATCCACGCTGGCGTGTCGACGGGCGGGACCTGTTCTTCACGCTGCGTGTCGCGCCCTGGGAAGCCGCGCTCGGCGCGACGGTCAAGGTCAGCACGCCCGATGGCGACGTCGAGATGAACATCCCCGCCGGATCTCAAACCGCCGCCAAGCTGCGCCTGCGCGGGCGCGGCATTCCCGGCATTCCCGGCGGATCCCAGGTCGACAGCGCGGGCGATTTCTACGTCACGCTGCAACTCGTGCTGCCACCGGCCGGCGACGCGGTCGCGCGCGAGGCCTACCTGCGCATGTCGCGCGACCTCGCCTTCGATCCCCGCGCAACCGTAGCGGCCGGCGCATGAACCGTCGTATGAACAATCGCATGAACATGAACATCACGTCGGTCACGATCGGCGTCTGCCTCAGCGGCGAGCACGCGCTCGACCTCGACGCCTTCGCGGCCGCCTGCGGCATCGAGCCCGACTTTGTGCGCCTGCTCGTCGATGAAGGGCTGGTGCAGCCGGTGGCGCTGCAACCCGTATGGCGCTTCGGCGGCGAAGAACTTGCGCGCGTGCGGCGCATCCGCCGCCTGCAGCGCGACTTCGAGGCCAATCTGCAGAGCGTGGCCGTGATGCTGGACCTGATGGACGAGGTCGAGCGCTTGCGTGCGCGGATCCGTTGCTCGCGATGACCCGTCCTGCGCTGCCGGGTTCACCGGCGCTTGGCGGTTCGCCGTCGACCACAAAGACCGCAGCGCGAAGTGGGCATACAGGGGCAGCAGCGCCCCGGTGTCCGCGCACTGCGGGACGTCACGGTGGCTGGCGCTGTTTGGCGGCAACACCCTGACCGGTGGCCATGGCATTCTTGGCCTGTGGCAGATCAGGTCTGGTGAGAGCCGCCGCCGGGAGGCCAGGGGTCTGGCCGGCTACGGCCTCGGCGCACATCGCCGTCAGCGTCGCCAGCGCCCGAGCAACGGCCAGGTTGG
>JAYUSP010000474.1:0-10618 GCA_043755615.1 Betaproteobacteria bacterium | reverse complement strand
CACCATTGGTGCTTCGCGCGCTCATGCGCGCGATGTGCATCCCCGCCACCGGCCGGCGCGCAGCGCCCGGTCACAGCGAGCGAGATCGTATTCGGGTGCTTTCTTTGCTTACTTTCTTTGCACCAGCAAAGAAAGTGAGTCGCCCGCCGGGGCGACACCCGGCCGGCGGCAGCCAAGCACAAACACAAGACCCACTTCGCCAAGAACGAACGACCGAACGAACGACCGAACGAATCACTAAGCCGCCCGCAGGGCAAAAAAGAGAGCCCCAAATGGATGCCTTCGCACTGCTCATCGCCGCCACCCTCAACGCCGGAACCGTGCTCGCGCTCGCTGGCCTGGGTCTGCTCATCAACGAGCGCGCGGGCATCGTCAACCTCGGCGCCGAAGGGATGATGCTCGTCGCGGCGATCGCGGGTTACGCCACCGCGGTGCATACCGGCAGCGACTGGGTCGCTTTGGGTGCTGGCGCGGCGGCCGGTGCGCTGATGGCCGCAGCATTTGGAGTGCTCGTGATCTGGCTCAATACGAACCAGTACGCGTCGGGGTTGGCATTGAGCCTGTTCGGCGCCGGCTTCTCCGCCTTCGTCGGCATCAGCTACACGCAGGCCAAACTCGGCGAGCGGGCGCAATGGGCCGTTCCCGTACTCGGCGATATCCCGCTGATCGGGCCGGCGCTGTTTCGCCAGCATCCGATGGTCTATATCGCGATTGTCTTGACGCTCGGGTTGGCCTGGTTTTTGTACCGCTCGCGCGCCGGGCTGGTGCTGCGGTCGATCGGCGAGTCACCCGAAAGTGCGCATGCACTGGGCTACCCGGTGCGCCGCATCCGCATGATCGCGGTGATGGTCGGCGGTGCGCTGTGTGGGGTTGCCGGCGCCTATATCTCGGTGGTCTACACGCCGCTGTGGGTTGAAGGCATGGTCGCCGGCAAGGGCTGGATCGCGCTCGCGCTGACGACCTTCGCCACCTGGCGCCCGGCACGAGTCTTGCTCGGGGCCTATCTGTTCGGCGGCGTCACGATGCTGCAGTTTCACTTGCAGGGCGAGGGGGTCGAAATCCCAAGCCAGTTTTTGAGCATGTTGCCGTACCTGGCGACGATCGTCGTGCTGGTGCTGATCTCGCGCAACGCCGGCTGGATCCGCATCAATATGCCGGCGTCGCTGGGGAAACCCTTCTTCCCGGGGTCGTGATTCACGCCCCGATAATCGTGACCTTCGTTTTCAACCCTGCCAGGAGAAAAGACCCATGTCGTTGTCTACCAAAAAACGCGCGTTGATCCAGGCCGCCGGCTGGGCCGCGGTCGCGGCTACCGCGGCCCTCGTCGGCTGCGGCAAGAAGGAAGAAGCCAAGGCACCGGCGGCTGCTGCACCCGCGGCCGCGTCGGCAGCAGCGCCGAAAGCCGAGCCGCTGAAGATTGCATTCGCTTATGTCGGCCCGGTCGGCGACGGCGGCTGGACCTTCGCCCACGACAACGGCCGCAAGGCGGTGGAGAAGGAATTTGGCGACAAGGTGGTCACCAGCTTCGTCGAAAAAGTGCCCGAGGCGGCTGACGCCGAGCGGGTCTTCCGCGACATGGTCGGCCAGGGCAACAAGCTGATCTTCGGCACCACCTTCGGCTACATGGAGCCAATGCTCAAGGTCGCCGCCGACACCAAGGGTGTCAAGTTCGAGCATGGCACTGGCTACAAACAAGCCGACAACATGCGCACCTACGACAGCCGCACTTACGAAGGTGCGTACATGGCCGGTGTCATTGCCGGCGCGATGACCAAGACCGGCACGCTGGGCGTGGTCGGCTCGATCCCGATCCCCGAGGTCATCCGCAACATCAACTCCTTTACCCTCGGTGCGCAGAGTTCCAACCCGAAGATCAAGACCAAGGTCGTCTGGGTCAACGAGTGGTTCAACCCGCCCAAGGAAACCGAAGCCGCGCAGAGCCTGATCAACCAGGGCGCCGACGTGTTGTTCCAGAACACCGATTCGTCGGCCGTGCTGCAGACCGCGGGCAAGAACAAGAAGCTTGCGTTCGGCTGGGACAGCGACATGACCGCCTACTCGCCAGAAGCGCACCTGGCTTCGGCGGTCATCAACTGGGGCCCGTACTACATCAAGGCCACCCGCGAAGCGCTCGAAGGCAAATGGGCCGGCGGCACCAACACCTGGTGGGGCGTCAAGGAAGGTGCGATCGATATCGTCTCGATCAGCGACAAGGTGCCGGCCGAGGTCAAGGCCAAGGTCGACGCCGTCAAGGCCGGCCTGAAGGACGGCAGCTTCTCGATCTGGAAGGGCCCGTTGGTGGGTGCTGACGGCAAGGAGCTGCTGGCCAAGGACGTGGTCGCCGACGACAAATTCCTCGGCGGCGTGAACTTCTATGTCAAGGGCGTCGAAGGCAAGGTGCCGTCGGGCAAGTAGTCGACCGCGCCGGTTGTCGACGCCGCCAGCGGCGTTGATGCTGCGGCCGTCGACCCCACCAACCATCCCACCATCCATCCCCCCAACCACCGCGCCAGCCACCACGCCGCCGCGCGACACCGTCGCCCGGCGGCGTTTTGTTTTTTTTCATGAAAGGTACGCCAAACCATGGCCCCTGATTTCGACCGCATCCCGCGCGATCGCCTTCCGGCCTTGCTGCGCACGATGCCCAAGGCCGAGCTGCACATCCATATCGAAGGCTCGCTTGAGCCCGAACTGATCTTCAAGCTCGGGCGACGCAACGGTGTGTCGCTGCCCTACGCCAGTGTTGAGGCGCTGCGTGCGGCGTACGCCTTCAGCGACTTGCAGAGTTTTCTCGACATCTATTACGCCGGCGCAGGCGTGCTGCTCAAGGAGCCCGATTTTTTCGACATGGCGTGGGCCTACTTCGAGCGCGCCGCGGCCGACAACATCGTGCATGCCGAGCTTTTTTTCGACCCCCAGACGCACACTGACCGCGGCGTGCCGATCGGGGCCGTGATCGTCGGCCTGGCGCATGCCTGCCGGCGCGCGCATGCCGAGTTCGGCATCAGCGCAAAGCTGATCCTGTGTTTCCTGCGCCACTTGAGCGAAGAGGCTGCATTTGAAACGTTAGCCCAGGCGCTGCCGTACCAACATCACTTTGTCGGCGTCGGCCTGGACAGCGGCGAGCTCGGCAACCCGCCGGAGAAATTTGCGCGGGTGTTTGCGCGCTGCCGCGAACTGGGGCTGCACCTGGTGGCGCATGCCGGCGAAGAAGGCCCGCCGGCGTACATCGAAGCGGCGCTGGATGTGCTCAAGGTGCAGCGCATCGACCACGGCGTGCGCTGTGTCGAGAGCGCCGCGCTCGTCGAGCGACTGGTGCGCGAGCGCATGCCGTTGACGGTCTGCCCGCTGTCCAATATCAAGCTGCGCGTCTTCGACACGCTTGGCCACCACAACCTCGCGGCGCTGCTCGACGCCGGCCTGTGTGCAACCGTCAACTCCGACGACCCAGCCTACTTTGGCGGCTACCTCAACGCGAATTTTGTCGAGACCTTTGCCGCGCTGCCGCAGCTCGGCGCGCGCCAGGCCTGGCAGTTGGCGGCGAACAGTTTTGAGGCCAGCTTCGCGCCGGCTGCTGACAAGGCGCGCTGGCTGGCCCAGCTCGATGCCGCGTTTGAGCAGGCGGCCGCGGCGCCCTGAGGCTGGCGATCTGCCTCTTCGGTTTCTTACAGTCGAGCAGCCGACTCTGCGGTGCGTCCTCGTGTCGTTGCGCTGCGAGGTGCTGGCATTCGCGTTCCACCGAGAAGCGACGCGACCCCCGATCGGGGTCATGTTGCAGCATCCGGGATGCCACCGGCCCGGCCGGGATTGGGGTGGCCGGCGCAGGGCATAAAAACTCCATAGACGTAGCCGGCGCCCATCACGTCAGGCCGGCGGCGCCAGCGGCGCGCCGATGCGCCACAACACGCCCGCTGGGTCGATGAGCACAAAGTCGCGCTGGCCCCAGGGCTGGTCCTGGGGCGGCTCGGCGCGCACGCCAACGAAGGTCAGCACGCCGCTGGCCTGGACATGGTCCCACCAGGCATCGGCGTCTTCGACCCACAGGTGCATGACCGTATTTTCGGCGTGGCCCGGCGCCTTGAAATCCTGCAACAGAAAGGTGGCGGTGCCGGCCTTGAGCGAAGCCATCCCGCTGGCCTGCCACAGCAGGTCGAAGCCGAGGGCGCGATAGAAGCGCAGCGACAGCCCAAAATCGTGCGCCGGGATGAAGGGCTTGAGCTCGACGATCGCGGGGGTAGTGGTCATTGTTCGCTGCGGCTCGGCTGGCGCGACTGCGCTTGTGCTGATGCTTGTGCTCGTGCTCAGACCGTCGACGCCGTCTTGAGCGCCGCCGCCAGCGCACCGGCCTGCGGCCCGAACGCAAATGCATCCATGCCCAAGTCGCCGAAGACCAGGCTCGCATGCACACGACGCACTTGTGCTTCGCGGCCACCGGCACCGGCGGCCACGAAGTACGGCAGCAGATGTTCGTCGGTCGGGTGCATCAATACCGCATGCGGGGCTAGCGCGCGGTAGTCGAGCAGGGCGTCCCAATCGTGCGCCGCACCGCGGGCAACGAACCAGTCGCGGAAGGCGCTGCTCTCTGGCGTGGCGGCGCGGTCGGGCTGCGGGTGCAGGCCAGCGCCGGCAAAGACCCGGCGCAGGTTGTGCGTGATGCTGCCGCTGCCGATGATCAGCACGCCTTCGTCAGCCAGCGGCGCCAGCGCTTCGCCGAGCGCAAACAGCTGCGCCGGTGACCAGTCCGGCGGCCAGGCCAGCGGCAGCACCGGGATATCGGCGTCGGGGAACATGTAGCGCAGCGGCGTCCAGATGCCATGGTCGAGGCCGCCTTCGCGGCTGACGTGCACCGGCAGGCCGGCGTCTTGCAGCAACGATTGCACCCGCTCGGCGAGTGCCGGTGCGCCGGGGGCGTCGTAGCGCAGCGTGTAGAGCTTGTCGTCGAAGCCGCCGAAGTCGTAGACCGCGGCATGGTGCGGCGCGGCCAGCAGCACCGGCTCGCGCGTCAGGCTGTGGGCCGATGCGACGAGGATCGCTTTCGGCCGGCCGAAGCGCGCCGCGATCGCCGGCCCCAGGGCTTGCATGAAGGCACCGGCCTCGCGCGGCTCGAGCGCGGTCATCGGCGAGCCGTGCGAGAGGTACAGCGGAGGCAGGGTGGTGCTTGGGCTGCCGGGGTGGGTGGTGGTGTGGGTGGTGGTGTGGATGGTGTTCGACATGGTGCTCATGTCGACATTCAACCACCACCGTCACACGCCGCGCTTCAACGTCACTGTACGCAGGATTCACCCTGGCGCCATCGCTGCGCTCGCGCTCGTGTACCGTTGTGCCAATGAATGAAGCTCTTGCCCGTGGCCCGTCGATCTTTGCCCTGGCCTGGCAGCAGACCCGGCGTGACTTTCGCGCCGGCGAATTGCGCCTGCTGGCGCTGGCCGTCACGCTGGCCGTGGCCGCGCTGTCGGCGGTGGGCTTTTTTGCCGACCGCCTCGAAGCCGGCCTGGCCCGCGACGCGCGCCAGATGCTGGGCGGCGACGCGATCGTCGCCAGCGATAAACCCACGCCTGACGAACTGGTGGCGCAGGCGCGCAGCCTGGGTCTGGACCTGGCGACGACGATCGCCTTCCCGAGCATGGCGCGTGCACCCGACGACAAGGGCGGCGCGACGCGCCTGGTCTCGGCCAAGGCGGTGAGCGCGGGTTATCCGCTGCGCGGCAAACTGCAGTTGAAAGACGCCGCCGATGCCGCCGTGCAGACCCTGGCCGCGGCGCCGCCGCCGGGCACCGCGTGGGTCGACGCGGCGGTGCTCGATGCACTCGGCCTGAAGGTCGGTGAAACACTGCTGCTCGGTGATGCCGCGCTGAAGGTCGCGCGCATCATCGTCATCGAGCCCGACCGCGGTGCCGGTTTCATCGGTTTTGCGCCACGCGTGATGTTCAACGAGGCCGACCTTGAAGCCACCGCGCTGATCCAGCCGGCCAGCCGCGTGACCTACCGGCTCGCCGTGGCCGCACCCGAAACGCTGCGCGGCGCCGACGCGGTGCTCAAGCGTTTTGTCGACAACGCCGAGGCGCGCATCAAGGCGGTGCCATTGCGCGGCGTGCGCGTCGAGTCGCTGCAAAGCGGCCGGCCGGAAATGCGCCAGACGCTGGACCGTGCCGAAAAATTCCTCAACCTCGTGGCGCTGCTAGCGGCCCTGCTGGCCGCGGTGGCGGTGGCCATCGCGGCGCGCGATTTTGCAGCCAGCCATCTGGATACCGCGGCGATGTTGCGTGTGCTCGGCCTGCCGCAGCGCCGCATTGCCGGCGCCTATGCGGCGCAGTTCGCGGTCATCGGGCTGCTTGCCAGCGCGGCCGGCGTGGTGATCGGGTATGCGGTGCACTACGTCTTTGTGTGGTTGCTCGCCGGCTTGGTGGATGCCAGCCTGCCGGCGCCGGGTTGGTGGCCGGCGCTGTTTGGCGTTGGCGTGGGCATGACACTGCTGCTCGGCTTTGGCCTGCCGCCGGTGCTGCAATTGGCGCAAGTGCCGCCGCTGCGGGTCATCCGGCGTGATGTCGGCGCGCTCAAAGCGTCGTCGATCGGGGTGCTCGCAGCGGGTGCGATCGGCTTCACCGGGCTGCTGCTGGCAGTGTCGTCAGACATCAAGCTCGGCGCCATCGTGGTCGGTGGTTTTGGGGTCGCGGTGGCGGTTTTTGCGGGCCTCGCCTGGGCCTGCCTGCGCCTGCTGGTGCGTGCGGTGCCCGAGACCCGCGCGCCGCGCTGGATGGTGCTGGCAACGCGCCAGATCGCGGCGCGGCCGGCGTTTGCGGTGCTGCAGGTGTCGGCGCTGTCGGTCGGGTTGCTCGCGCTGGTGCTGCTCGTGCTGCTGCGCACCGACCTCGTCAACAGCTGGCGTCGCGCGACGCCGGCCGATGCGCCGAACCGTTTTGTGATCAACCTGCAGCCCGAACAGGCGGATGCATTTCGCAAGGCGATCAGCGACGCCGGTGTCACGCGCTTCGACTGGTACCCGATGATCCGTGGCCGCCTCGTGGCCATCAACGGCAAGACGGTCACGCCGGCCAGTTTTACCGACGAACGTGCGCAGCGCCTGGCCGACCGCGAGTTCAACCTGAGCCACGCGGCGCAGCCGCCGGCGCACAACGAAGTCGTTGCCGGCCGCTGGACGGCTGACGAAGCGGATGCGCTGAGCGTCGAAGAAGGACTGGCGCTGACACTCGGTGTGCAGCTCGGCGACACCTTGGGCTTCGATATCGCCGGCCAGGTCAGGACCGGGCGCATCACCAGCCTGCGCAAGGTCGACTGGGGTTCGATGCGTGTCAACTTCTTTGTCGTCTTCCCGCAGGGTGCGGTCGACGGCGTGCCGGTAAGCTACATCAGCGCTTTCCGTGCGCCCGGGACCGCAGGCTTCGACAACGCGCTGAGCCGCGAATTCCCGAATATCACCAACGTCGATGTCTCGGCGTCGATCGCACAGGTGCAGAAGGTGCTCGACCAGGTCATCCGCGCGGTCGAGTTTCTGTTCGGCTTTACGCTCGCCGCCGGCATGGTCGTGCTCTTTGCGGCGATCACCGCGACGCGCGAAGCGCGCGCCCGCGAATTTGCCATCATGCGGGCCTTTGGCGCGAGCAGCCGGCTGCTTGGCCAGGTGCAGCGGGCCGAGCTTTTGGGGGTCGGCGCACTGGCCGGTTTTCTGGCCTCGATCGCGGCCATCGCGGTGGGCTGGGCGTTGGCCAAATATGCTTTCGAATTCACCTGGGCGCCTTCGCCCTGGGTGCCGCTGGCCGGCAGCGCGGCGGGGGCCTTGCTCGCGTTGGCGGCAGGCTGGTGGGGCTTGCGCGAGGTGCTGCGCCGGCCGGTCGTCGAAACCCTGCGCCGGGCGTCGACCGAGTGACGTGGCACGGCCGCTGTTGTCGACGCTCAGACGCGTGATCACCGCCCGGCGCGGCGCACTTACTGCAGGATCGGTTCGACGAGACCGAGATCAGGGCTGGTCAGGAGTTTTTCGATGTCAACCAGGCGCACTGCGCGGCCCGGCACCACACCGATGGCCAGCAAGTGGTCACGCTCGATCACCGAGTTGAAGGCCGATGCCGGGAGCAGTTGCGCCTGCGTCAGCGTGATCACTTCGGACACCGCGTCGACGACCAATCCGATGGTGCGCCCCTCTGTGTTGAGCACGATGACGGCGGTCAGGCTGTCACAGTTGGCGCTGGCGAGATCGAGCTTCAGGCGCATATCGACGATCGGCACGATCACGCCGCGCAGCTTGACCACACCCGTGATGCAGGCCGGTGCAGTGGCAATGCGCATCGGTGCCTCGTAGGCGCGGATCTCCTGCACGTGCCGGATGTCGATGCCGTACTCCTCGGCCCCGAGCGTGAAGGCCAGAAACTCACGCAGTACGGTGCCCGAGGCGGCCGCACGGTGCCCTTTGATCGGCAGCGCCGGGCCGCTGGTGATCGGGCTGGCGATGGGGGTGGCGGCGGCGCTGGCGGTTGGGGGGCTCATGGGGTGGTGCCTGGATCGATGGCAACAAGGGCGTCCGAGATTTTCGGCAGCGCGCGGCGAAACTTGATCGAGTACTGCACTATTGCGCCGGCACCTTCGACGGCGTGGACTGCACAGCCGGCAGCCCTTGGCGAGACGTTTTTTGGTCCGACCAAGGCGCGGCGACAATCGGCGCGTGACCCCACCGACCCGACGCGCGCTGCGCGTCCTGCACCTCGAAGACTCCGAAGCCGACCACGAGCTGGCGATGGCCTGGTTGCGCCGCTCCGGCCTCGAAGTGCAGACCGTACGCATCGAAACCACGCGCGCCTTCGAGGACGCTTTGGCCGAGCCCTGGGACGCGATCCTGTCGGACTACAACCTGCCCGGCTTTTCCGGCCTCGATGCGCTGGCGATGCTGCGCGCCAGCCCGCATGTGCTGCCCTTCATTCTGGTGTCCGGCGAGATCGGCGAGGACACCGCGGTCGAGGCGATGCGCAATGGCGCCAGCGACTACCTGCTCAAGGACAACCTGGCGCGCCTGGCGCCGGCGCTCGAGCGCGCCATCGAGGCCAACGAAAGCCGCCGCGCGCGCGTGGCCGCTGACAACGAGCTGGCGCTGTCGCGCGAACGCCTGTCACAACTCGCGCAGCATTTGCAGACCAGTGTCGAATCCGAACGCGCGGCGATCGCGCGCGAGATTCACGACGATGTGGGCGGTTCTTTGACGGCGCTGAAATTTGACCTCGCCTGGATCGAACGCCGCGCCGGCGAAGGCGAGCTGCTCGGCCGCGTGCAGTCGGCGCTGGAAACCGTGACCCACGCGATCGAGGCCACGCAGCGCGTGATCCACAACCTGCGCCCGGCGATCCTCGAGCAGGGCCTGGTCGCGGCATTGCAGTGGATGACCGGGCGCTTCGACAAACGCACCGGCATCGAGTGTGTCTTCCGCACCAGTCACGAGACGATGCAACTGCCGGCGTTGCTGCCGTTGGTGGTCTACCGCACGGTCCAGGAGGCGCTGACCAACATCAGCAAACATGCCGGCGCCTCGCGCGTCACGGTCGACCTGTCGTTGGCGCGTGGTTTTCTGTCGGTCGAGGTCAGCGACAACGGCCGCGGTTTTGCCGCCGACGACCTGGCCAAGACGCAGAGTTTTGGCATCCGCGGCCTGCACGAACGCGCCGGCACGGTCGGCGGCTGGATCGACATCTCAAGCAAAGGTGGCTCTGCCACTTTGTTTGATCCCCACGGGGGGCGGCCGGCTTCGACCGGCCTGGGGGCGATTGACAGCAGCAGCGCCACTGGCACCACGCTGATGCTGTCGGTGCCGCTGGCCGAGGCGCGCGCCAGCCCGGCCGCAGAATCCGACGATCACCGGCACGACCCCTCGGGTTGGGAAACTCCATGATCGAAGTCATCCTCTGCGACGACCACGCGCTGATCCGGCGCGGCATCCGCGACACCCTGGCCGACGCGCCCGATATCCGCGTCGTCGGTGAAGCCGGCGACTATGGCGAACTGCGCAGCCTGATGCGCGGTACCCGCTGCGATGTGCTCGTGCTCGATATCAACCTGCCCGGGCGCAGCGGCCTGGACGCGCTGCACGCGCTGAAGGACGAAGGCACCGAGGTCAAGGTGCTGATCGTGAGCATGCACCCGGAAGACCAGTACGCGATCCGCGCGCTACGCGCTGGCGCGGCGGGTTACGTCAACAAGGGCGGTGACCCGCAGCTGCTGGTGCAGGCGGTGCGCACGGTGGCGCAGGGGCGCAAATACGTCACGCCCGAAATCGCGCAGATGCTGCTCGGCGCGGTCAGGCTTTCGACCAGCATCTGCGCGATCTCGGGCGTGACGTACTTGCGCCCCTGCGCCACCGTGCGCACGGCCTGCACCAGCAGTTGCGGGTCGCCCCCCTTGTTGACGTAGCCAAAGGCGCCGGCCCGCAGCGCGCGGATGGCGTACTGGTCTTCGGGGTACATGCTAACCACCAGCACCTTGACGGCAGAGCCTTCGTCCTTCAGCACGTGCAGAACGTCCAGGCCGCTGCGCCCGGGCAAGTTGATGTCCAGCACCAGCACGTCGCAGGGCGCGGCTTTGCCAGTCCCGGGCGCCGTGCGGTCGCGGAACAGTGTGC
>JAYUSP010000473.1:0-3450 GCA_043755615.1 Betaproteobacteria bacterium | reverse complement strand
CGTCGGCGGCTTCCATCGCGGCCTGGAAAGGGGTCTTGCCCATGCGCAGATGGCGCATGATATTTTCGATCTCGACGATCGCATCGTCGACCAACACGCCGACCACCAGCGACAGGCTCAGCAGGGTAACGACGTTGATCGAAAAACCGAAGACATAGTGCATCACCGCAAAGGCCGGGATCACCGACATCGGCAGCGCAGTGGCCGCCACCAGCGTGGCGCGCCAGTCGCGCAAGAACAGCCAGACCACCAGCACCGCGAGCAGCGCGCCTTCATAAAGCAGCAGCATCGAGCCGTGGTAGTTTTCTTCCACCGGGTCGACGAAGTTGAAGGCTTCGGTGATCGTGATATCCGGGTGCGCTGCCTTCAGTGCCTCGAGTGACTTGCGCACGCCGACCGCGACCTCGACCTCGCCGGCACGCAGCGAGCGCACGATCTCGAAGCCGACCACCGGCTTGCCGTCGAGCAACGCGGCACTGCGCTGTTCGGCCACCGTATCGGTGACCGTCGCGACCTGGTCCAGGCGCAGCCGGCGGCCGTCGGACAGGCTGACCTCGAGCCGCGCCAATTCTTCGGCCGAAGCGACGGTGGCGATCGTGCGCACCGATTGTTCCGCGCCGCCAATATCGGTGCGCCCGCCCGACGCCTCCTGCTGCACCTGGCGCAACTGGCGCGAGATATCGGCCGCGGTGGCGTTCAGCGCCAGCAGCCGCGCCGGGTCGAGCTCGACCCGCACTTCGCGGCTGACACCGCCGACCCGCGAGACCGCGCCGACACCGCGCACGCTGAGCAGGCCCTTGGTCACCGTGTTGTCGACAAACCAGCTCAGGGCCTCGTCGTCCATGCGCTGCGATGCCACGGTGTAGGTCAGGATCGGCGCGCCGGCCAGGTTGACCTTGCTGATCACCGGATCGCGCAGGTCGCCGGGCAGGTCGGAGCGCACCCGCGCGACCGCGTCGCGGACATCGTCGATCGCTTCCTGGGTCGGTTTTTCGAGGCGGAATTCGACCGTGATCGTCGCCGTGCCATCCTGCACCTTGGTGTAGATGTGCTTGACGTTGCTCAACGCTGCGACCGAGTTTTCGATCTTGCGCGCGACCTCGGTTTCCAGCTGCGCCGGCGACGCCCCCGGCAGTGACGCCGAGATCGTCACCGTGGGCAGGTCGATATCGGGAAACTGCTGGATCTTCATCGACCGGAAACCCATCACGCCGGCCAGCGTGAGCATCACAAAAAGCAAGACCGACGGGATCGGGTTGCGGATCGACCAGGTGGAAACGTTCATCGTCTTGACCTTTATTGGGCGGCAGCGGCGACAACGCGGACGAGGTCGCCCTCGGCCAGGAAGGCCCCGCCCGAGGCCACCACCTTGGCGCCTGCGGCCAAGCCGGAGATGACCTCGATGCGGTCGGCGGCGCGGCGGCCGACGACGAGCTTGAGCTGCGTGACCTTGTTGTCGGCGCCGACGCTGAAGGCGTAGGCAAAACCGTCACGCATCAGCACCGCGCTTTGCGGCAGGGTCAGCGCGCTGTTGCCGCCGAGTTCAAATTCACCCCGCGCAAACATGCCGGCCTTGGCGGTGCCCGGCGCCGGGAGATCGACATAAACGAGGCCGTTGCGGGTGGCCGCATCGACCGTCGGCGCGACCATGCGCACCTTGCCGGCGACGGCCGTGCCGCCGGCTGGTGTGACCTGCACCGCCAGGCCGGGTTTGATGCGCGCGAGTTCGCTCGCTGCGACCTCGGCGCGCCATTCGAGCCGGCCCTGGCGGATGAGCCGGAAAAGCTCCATGCCGGCCGGCACCACGGCGCCGACGGTGGCGCTGCGTGACGAGATGACACCGTTGTCGCTCGCCAGCACCTGGGTCTGGCGCAGCCGCAACTGCTGCACCTGCAAGGCCGCACGCTGGGCGTCGAGCCGCGCCTGCGCAGTGCGCTCGGCAGTCAGGTACTGGTTGATCTGCTGCGCGCTCAACGCGCCGCTTTGCTGCAGCTCACGTGCGCGCTGCGCATTGGCTGCCGCCTCGGCGAGCATCGCCTCGCCTTCGGCCAAAGCGGCGCGGGTCTGCGCCAGGTCGGCCTGCGCCATCTCGGCGACAAAGGTCGCCAGCACCTGGCCACGCTTGACGACGTCGCCGACATTGACGCGCACTTCGGCCAGCCGCCAGCCGTTGCTCTCGGCACCGATTACGGCTTCCTGCCAGGCCGCCACGCTGCCGTTGGCGGCCAGCCGCAAGGCCATCGGTGTCGCCTGCGCCTGCACCACGGTCACGCTGAGGGCGGGTTTGGCGGCGCTGCTGGCGGCCGCCGTCGCGACCTTGTCGTCGGCGGCAAATACCGCGATCGCCGCGGCAGCCATCGATACAGCGGCGATCGCAGTGATCACGAAGGGGCTTTTCATTTTCATCAGCATCATGTTTTGTCCGAAGGCATCGACTTGTCACTCCAGCCGCCACCGAGTACGCGGTACAGCGTGATCCAGGCGCTGGCACGTTCGCGCTGCAACTCGATCAACGCCGCCGCGGCGGCGACCGCCGTGCGGCGTGCGTCCTCGAGCTCGAAGCTGCTGCCCAGGCCGCCCTTGAAGCGTGCTTCGGCGGCGCGAAAAGAAGCCTCGAAGCCTTCGGCGGCGACCTTCGCATCGTCGCTGCGGGCCGCGGTGTCCTGCAGCGCGACGAGGGTCTCTTCGACTTCGCGCACCGCCTGCCGCACACGCGCCTGGTACAACGCCACGGCTTCGTCATAGGCCGCAAGCGCGGCGCCGGAATTCGCGGCACGGGTGCCGCCGTCGAAGATCGGGAACGTGACTTGCAGCGGGCCGAGCGACCAGGTGCTGCCTTGGCTGGAGCCGCGCGACGTCGACATTCCGAGCAGGCCGATCGAGCCGGCCAGGCTCAGGCGCGGCAGCTGCTGCACATCCACACTACGCCGGTCGGCCGCAGCGGCGGCCACCGCCTGCGCGGCGCTCACGAGATCCGGGCGCTGTTCGAGCAAGGCCGCCGGCAACGAGGCCGGCACGATCGGCGTCGACTGCGGCAGTTGTGCGGTGCGCGCTGCGAGGCGGCTGCGAAGGCCAAGTTCGTCAATCGCGGTCAGCGCCACCAGGCCCTTGATCAGCGTGTCGCAGGCCGCGCGTTGCGAAGTCACCAGCGAGCGCCCCTGCGCGGCGCTGGCGCGGGTCAGCGCCGCACTCGCCGGCGCGAGCAGCCCGGCGCGCGCGCTGAGCTCGCTGATGCGCGAGGTCTCGGCGCGCGAGGCGGCGTCGATCCGGCTCTGCGCGAGCTGGGCTTCGCAGGCGCGCAGCGCGGTGTACGCCAGCGCCGTTTCGGCGGCCACCGCAATCCGCGTATCGGCCCACTGCGCCTGCGCGCCGGCCAGGCGCGCCTGCGCCGCGTTGCGCGCTGACGCCACGCCGCCGAAGAGGTCGATCTCCCAGGCCGCCTGCACGCCG
>JAYUSP010000472.1:0-3453 GCA_043755615.1 Betaproteobacteria bacterium | reverse complement strand
CGCTGCTGCGCGCCTTTGAGTCGAGCACCTTGACCAAGGCCAATTTCTGCGTCCTCAAGCGCTTGGCCGAAGCTGATCTCGACGCCGCGCTGCTGCTCGCAAGCAAGGAACGCGAGGAGCGGCCGCCGATGCCGCCGCCCGCGGCCACCGGCCCTGGCCCGGGCGACCAACGAGCGCGGCACGATCGTGGACCGCGCAATGACGGCCGCAATGACAGCGGCAGCAACACCAGCAACAACCCACGCAGCGACCGCCGCCCCGGCGCCAACCGCCACCCGCCCCGCCCACCGCGGCCGGCCCGGCGTGGCGGCGCGCCTGGCAGCAATGGCTGAACGAAAGAAGCCGACACCGGGCCCGCGGCCACTGCCGGACGAGAAGTACCGGCCGATTTCCGGCCGCCGCCGCGTGATGATTTTCGGTCTGGCCATCGCCACCGCGATCACCGTCGTGCTGACCTTGCTGTATCCGCCCGGCGGCATCCAGCGCCCGCCCCCAGCCGCTGCGCCCGACCGCCTGCCGTGCAGCCCGGGCCAGACCAGCGACTGTGTTGGCGGCAAGCTGGATGTTCTCCAGCCGCCCGCTGCGCCGAGCAGCGCCGTCCTCCTGCCGCGATAGCCTCCGCCGCGGCTTCCTCTGCTGTGGGGATGCGCGTTCAGTGCCAGCTCCGGACACTTCGTGACGTTCGCCGACTTCCACCTGGCGACGATCAACGGAGAGCCCTATGACCATCGATATCAGAGTGCATTCCCCCATCGGCGCAACCGGCGCCGATGTGCTGTTCACGATGGGAGACCACGGCGGTGCGTTCGTTTCGCTGACGCTGTTCATGCCCACGGTCGCACCCGACCCGATTCAACATGACGAGACCTTTTTCGGCGACCGCACCTGGCGCATGACCGTTCCTCCCGGCAAGCACCGCGTCCACTTCCAGGTCGTTGCCTATGCAAAAAAAGCGCTGAACCGAACCTACCGCAGCTTCCTCACGATCGACGGCCAACCCGCGGCCGAAGCGGCGGGAAGCATTCCCGACAACGAGGTCATGGACGACGGTTTCGCCTCGTTCGACCTCGTTGTCAGTCAACCAAGCTGAGGTCAGGCCATGAGACAAGTCCTTGTACCGACAATCGTCGTACTGACGAGCTTGTTCGCGTTCGGCACGTCGCCAGCATGGGCTGCCGACGACGACAAGTCGATAGGCGGCTTTCTCGTCGATATCGCGCCGGCGCCAGTCACCGCCGGCGCCATCGTCGGTCTGTCAAAAAGTGCAATCGTCGACATTCAGACGCCGAAGGACCTCACCGTCGCATTAAATCCGGTGACGAACGGCACCACGGCTCCCGGGTTCGGGCTGTCGTTCACGCCCGCTCGATCCGCGATCGCGCCGATGTCGGGGCAACGCTACGTAAAGGGCGGGTGGCTTGCGCGACTTCTCGGCTCGACCAGCTTTAGCTACGCCCAGGGCTCGGAGGACGTGAGCGGTGTGAGTCAAAAGAAGACCGCCTGGGCGCTGGAAACGGTAGCCTACGTCGACGTCTCCGACGATCCGATTTACGCACGGGCAACAGCCTTCCACGCCTGCGGCGAGCAGCGCCGGGCCGATGAACGAGACCTGGTGAAACTGCGGGTGGTACTGGCCGAGAGCCCCGTTGGCACGGACACGGCGTCAACCCAGGAAAAGATCAAGACCCTGCGCACAAAAATCGCCGCCGCGGACCCCAGCGACTGCCTCGGCATGCCACCAGGCAAATGGAACGCCAGCAAGTTTTCCGTCTCCTACGGCCAAGGCAAGATCGCCGCGGGGGGCGGGCCCAGCCTGTCCTTGGGCAAACATGCAATTGTCAGCGGCACATGGGGTTTCGCCGAGGACTTCGCGTTACTTGCCACCGTGCAACGCATCCGTCACGCCGTCGACCGCAAGACGCTGTCAACGACGCCGATCTACGCCAATGGCAGTCTTGCCGCGGTTCGGCTGACCACCCAGCCCGATCGGGCCGACGCGAGCCTGCGTGTGATGGCCGAAATCAGTAAGGCAAAAAGTGGATCGACTGCTGCGATATCCACGGCGTTGACACATGCGCTTGGTGTGGACAAGCGGGTTTCGAAAGACCTGTGGTTCGAGTTTCGACTGGGTCGCGGTCGAAGCGTTGTCAACGGCACGCCCGAGACCCAGTCTCTGCTTGTTGTGAATTGGTCACCCGGTTCGACACTTTTTGGGAAGTAACGCTCGTCCGTCATCCCGCGGGCCGACGGCTCCAGGCGATCATGTCTGCGTGTCGACCGCCATCGCAAACTGCTACGTTGAACGCGTCGAGCGCTTGCTGCACAGCGGCGGGCGCCAACTGCTCGGCCTGGTCGGCCCGCCGGGCTGCGGCAAGTCCACGCTCGCGCAGGCGTTGCAAGCCGCTTTTGCTGAGCATTCGGTGGTCGTGCCGATGGACGGTTTTCACCTGGCCAACGCCGAGCTTCAGCGGCTCGGCCGCGCTGCGCGCAAAGGCGCGCCGGACACCTTCGATGCGGCCGGTTACGCCGCCCTGCTGCAGCGCCTGAAAACGCAGCGCAGCGGCGACGCGGTGATCTACGCGCCGACCTACCGGCGCGAGATCGAAGAGCCGGTCGCCGGCGCGCTGCCGGTGCATGGCAACACGCCGCTGGTCATCACCGAAGGCAACTACCTGCTGCTGCAAAGTGGCGCCTGGCCGCAGGCCGCAGCACTGCTCGACGAGGTCTGGTATGTCGAGGTCGATCCGGCCCTGCGCTTGCAGCGCCTGGCGCAGCGGCACCAGCGCTTTGGCCGCAGCGCCGGGGCGGCAGCCGACTGGATCACGCACACCGACGAGCCGAATGCGCGCCTGATCGAGGCCAGTGCCGCGCGCGCCGATGTGGTCTTCCGTTTTGGCGGGTGACCGCCTGCGCGCTGGTCAAACTCCTTCGACGGCAATCAGGCGGAGTGTCGATGCGCGCTGGCGCAGGGCGATCAAAGGAGCGTATTCGGGCGACTGATAAAAGGCTTTCAAATGCGCCATGTCGGGAAACTCCAGGATCACCTGCCGGCCTACGCTGCCACCGCCTTCGAGCACAACGGCTGCGCCGCCGCGCACCAGATAACGCCCGCCGTGCGCGGCAATCAGTGCCGGCACCTGCTGGCGGTACTGCTCGTACAGGACGGGATCGGTGACTTCGCCAGTGGCGTAGATGTAGGCAGGCATCAGGGGCTCCAGGGTTGCGGGCAGGCATTGTGTCGCGCGGCCCGGCACGGCATGGAGATCACCCCGCATCGCTGGTCATGTCGAAGGGCTTGCCTAGTGCTTAATTGCGTTAACCAACGATAGTATTATGATACCCACTTTGCTTTTCGCAAGGGGGCGTCATGGCACGAGTGGCGGTCGCGTTGTCGTGCACGGCGGAAGTCATGGCCGAGCTTGAGCGGTTGTCTCGAAGTCGAAGCGGCGAGGT
>JAYUSP010000471.1:0-3459 GCA_043755615.1 Betaproteobacteria bacterium | reverse complement strand
CTTGAGGTGACCCAGTTACGAAGCAGGCCGACCGCCGGCTGGCTCTGCACCGACTTGTCGTTCACTTTGCCTACGGGCCGCCCCAGATGCCCCTCGCGGCTGCGAATCAGCGCCTCCACCGACATCGGGCTGCGGCGATGCGTGCCGCCGTCGCCCCAGGCATCCCATGCGTCCCAGGCATCCCATGCGTCCCATGCGTCGTTGCGGCTCATCTTGATCGCTCCCCTGTCTTCGTTGCGCGTTGGTGGTTGCTGGTGGTCACCGGTGGCTGTCGGTACTTAACGGCGCCGGTGCGTTGTCGAGCTTCAATGCAGCGGCTTGCCGGACGGCAGGCCGACGCGCCCTAACGCTTCACCGTAGCGGCGGGCATGTTCGAAGCGCCCGCCTGGCGAGCGGGCGAGGAAGCTGTGCACGGTCAGGCTCGGGTCTTCGGCGAGCAGTGCCGAGACGGTTTCGCGTGCCGCGGCATCCTGGCCGGCCATGGCTTGCGCGATGGCCAATGTGCGCAGTGTCGAATGGTGCAGGCGGTTGCCTCGCAACGACGCGGCCGCCAGTTGCACCGCACGTTCGTACTGGTCGGCCGCAAGCGCCGCGGCCGCGGCGTGGGTCTGGTAGAAAAACCTCATCGGATCCAGCGGCGACAGGCTGACCGCGCACTCGGCATGGCTGATCGCTTCACGGCCCTCACCTTTGAAGGTGTGCGCCGTGCCCAGCAGCAGCCAGGCCAGCGGTTCGCTGGGGTCGACTCGCAGCGCATCGCGGTAAAGCTGCTGCGCGCCGTCGAGATCTCTTTCCAGCCCGACCTTGACCGAGCCGGCAATCGTCAACGCGATCGGCGATTCGGGGTCGAGCTCAAGCGCACGCCGGGTCAGGTCGAGCGCCTGCCGCCGTTCGCGGTCGCCGTCATCAGTCCAGCCCTGTACGGCCTTGAAAACATGCCAGCGTGCCAGCCAGGCGTAAGGCGTGGCATGACGCGGCGCTCGTTCGATGAGAGCCCCCAGGCAGTCGCGCGCCCGCGCAAAGTCGTCGGCACTGAAACGATGCATCAGCGAGATGCCGGCCATCAGCAATGAGTACCCGGCCAGGCTGGGCAGCGGTGTGTGCCGAGCCTTGCGGAGCTGGTGGCGAACGATCGCGTCGCAGACGGCAGTGGCAATGACGTTGACGATTTCGCCGTCGCTGCGCAACAGGTCGCGCAGATCGGCCCGCACGCTGTCGGCCCAGACGATATTGCCGCTCTGGGTGTCGGCAAGTTCACAAACCGCGACGACATTGCTGCCGACGATGCGCAACTTGCCAGACACGACGTAGGCCACGCCAAGCAGTTCGCCGATCTGCGCCGGCGCCAGGTCGCGGCCGGCAAGCGCCGAAGTCGACAAGCGCGAGGTCAGGCGAATCTGCGCGCCGCGCGACAGGCGGATGATGAGTTCATCGGCCAAGACCTCGCCGGCTACCGCACCAACGGTCGTGTCGGCATGGGTCGTGATCGGCAGCACCGCCAGCGCGGGCCGCAGGTCGTCTGGTGGCGCGGGCACGACGATTGCCGTCGCCAAACCGCCGGGCGGGTGAATCGTGTAGAGGCGAACCGGGTCGTCGATGCCTTTCAGGAAGACCTCGCCGAGATCCTCGATTTCGGCGTCGACCCCGTCGACGAGATGGTCACGGACTTCGGCCGAGACGACAGTGTTGCCGGGTTGGGCACGGCCGCAAATACGCGCCGTGAGGTTGACTACATGCCCGTACAGGTCGATGCCGTCGACGAGCACTTCGCCAAGGTGCAGGCCGACACGCAGCGCCAGGCTGGCCGCGGCGGCCCGGCCCTCGTTGTGCAGCGCAAGGGTCCGGTGCAGGACAAAGGCGGCCTGCGTGGCACGCCGCGAGGAGTCAAACGCCAGCAGCATGCCGTCGCCCATGCTGCGCACCACCCGCCCGCCATGCGCCGGGACCACGCGCTCGCGCGCTTCGAGAATAAAGCGGCGCCAGCGTTCGATCGCGTCGTCGCCGTAGGTGCCGATGATTCGCACCGACTCGACCAGATCGACCACGACCACGGTCAGGGTCGCGCGGTGCGCATCCTGCCAGGCGCTGTCAATTCCGTTCGCGGTGGTCATCGTGGTCGCCTTCAGGGCTTGTTTCGTTCGGCTTCGGATGGGAAAAAGGAGCGTTCTGCGCGGCGCGGCCGGGTGAATCAAAAGTTGTGTTTCAGGCCGACGTCAGCGGCCCGCGTCGGTGCCTGGCCAGGCCCGCGGGTCTGGCTGGCATCGACGTAGGCGACGGTCGTGGCCGACAACGGATAGTGGAATCCGGCGGCGACCTTGCCTGCACTGGCGCGCTGCGCCGCACGGCTGCTGGTCCAGCCCAGGCGCCACTCGCCGCCGCGAAAAAATCCGGCATAGGCCACCGACCAGAACCGGCTGCGGCCGTCGGCGCCCTGCGCCAAGGTGTGGCCGACCAGCAGGCGCCCGGGGCCGGCATCGACGACCAGGCCCGCTGGTGCTTCCCAATGGCCGGCCCGCCAGCGATGCAGGCCGATGGCTGCCGCCGTGCCACCCTGGGCGAAAAGCACGCTGGCGCCGCGCTGCGCCGCCGGCAGCGAGGCGGTGGCCGTCGACCACTGAAGCTCGAAGCTCAGGCCGTCGAACTGCACCGACCGGTAGGTCAACGATCGAGGCAAGGCGCGCCGGCCATCGGCGCAGGCGGGCTGCACCAGGCGTCGCGAGCTGTCAGCCGCGACCGTGTCGCCGCCCCAGGCGTCTGCCATCAGCGCGACATCGGCCGCCGGAGTCGGGCGGCGCCCGGCGATCAAGGCGCCGTAGGCGTAGTGCGAAATCACAAGGCCAAGTCGTTGGTCGGTGCATGCCAATGTGCTTGCCGATACACCTGGCGCTACCCTCACGAGCGTGCCGGTGTCGGGCTCGAATCGTTGTTCGAGCGACAGCGCGGTGCGCCAACCAAAACCAAGGTCTTCGCCAGTGCGCAGGCCGATGCGACTGCGCGATCCTGGCTCGACACCGCCGCCGTCGGCACTGTGGATACGCAGGCCCAGGTCAATGCGGCCGAAGACCAGCGTCGGCTGACCCGCCGCCGCCGCGCTTGCGCCCAGCAACACCACCCCGACCAAGCCACGAAGTTGGAACAACAGCCCGCCCCCCACCAGTCGGCGTGGCCGCATCGATGCGATCGCCGCAGATCGATTCTGGGTCAAAGCCCCGGTCAGCGGAAGGTCCATCGTCCCCAATAACGATGACGGGCGTGGGGTTGCCCGGCCGTTGATCGGAGTGCGCCTGGTCGTGCGCCTGGCCCTGCGCTGCGTTCGGCGCACCGGCTCGGCGCGCGGCGAATCAGCGTGCGGGCGACGCCGCCGGCGGCTCGAAGCGCTGGGTCGGCTTGGCCGCCGCCTCGTACATCGGCACCAAGCGCGGCAGGCGCTTCTGGATTTCGCTGATGCGGTCGGCGCTG
>JAYUSP010000470.1:0-3461 GCA_043755615.1 Betaproteobacteria bacterium | reverse complement strand
GAAGCCGCCGCGGCGCGGGCAAACGCCGCCGCTGCGCGGGCCGGCTCGGCAGCGAGCTGCCAATGCATCGCGACCCTGGCCGGCGCACCGGCTCCGGCGGCGTCCAGGGCGCCGGCAATCCGGCCATGCAGCCACTGCCGCAGCGCGATGGGCACCGCGTCGCGCGTGACTTCAAAAACCAGGTCGTGCACGAAGGCCCGACCCTGCATGATCTGCGCGGCCTCAAGTGCGTGCCAGGCATCGTTCAGGTCCAACGCATGCACCCCCAGCACCGTGGCCGCGAGATCGACGCTGAGGTCGGTGCCGGCCAGCGCCGCCACCTGCGCCAGCTTCAAGGCCGGAGCCGCCAACTGGCCGAGCCGTTTTTCGATCAAGCGGCGCAGCGTGTCCGGCAACGGCAGCGCTTCGTCCCTGTCCCCAATGCCGGCGCCGCTGCGGGCGAGTAGCGTGCGCAGCGTCTCGATCGTGAACAGCGGGTTGCCACCGCTGTGTTGATGGATGCGAGCTGCCCAGGTCGGCCCGTCGATGCCCGGCAAGGCCAGCGAGACCAGCAGTTCGGCCACCGCCGCCTGGTCCAGCGGCCCGAGCTTGAGGTGCACCACCGCGGCGCTGTCGATGCTGTCGAGCCAGACGCTCAGCGCCGCCGGTTGCTCGTGGGCGCGCCACGCGAGCAACCAGGCGCCGCCGGGGCCGGCAAAGGCTGGCAACATCTCCAGGCTGGCCTCGTCCGCGAACTGCAAGTCGTCGATCGCCAGCCGCTGGCCTGGCGCACCAGGCGCTGAAAACAGCGACTCGACCGCCTGCTGCAATCGACGGCTGTGCACCGGCCCCGCGGCCGCGGTACCGAGCTGCGGTGCCAACAGCGCCAGCTCGGTACGCACCCAGGGTGGCCAACGTTCGACCTTGGTCAACGCCGCCATCGCCTGCACGATGCGCCCGAGCAGGGCATAGGGCACCCGCGCGTCACCCGGCCGGGCCTGGACCACGGAGGTGACATGTGCGGCCGCAGCGTCGGCCATCAGGCGGCTCTTGCCGATGCCGGCCTCACCGGTCAGGGCCACGATGCGGCCTGCCGACATGGCCGCTTCGATCTGTGCCCACTCGCGCGCGCGGCCGACCAGGCGCGGCGGGCGCAACAGGGTCACCGAGGCCGGTGCAGCGGCCACCGGCAAGTTGCCGCTGCCTTCGATCTGGCGTCGCAGCGCTTCGGTCTCGGCCGACGGCAGTTCGCCCAAGCGCGCCGTCAGGACGGTCTTGAAGCGGGCATAGGCCGACAGCGCCGCGCCACGATCACCACGCCGGTAGTGCAGCCGCATCAGGCCGCGCAGGCCATGTTCGAACAGTGGCTCGTCGCGCCAGAGGCGCTCGGCGCAGCGCAGCGCCGCAGCGATCTGGTCGTCGGACTCGAGCCGCGATGCGATCGCCGCCAGGATGTCGCGGCGCCGACTGCGCCATGCCGCACGAGCGGTATCGAGCCAGGTCGAGAAGTCGATCCGGTCGTCGTAGCGCAGGTTGCCGAGCAGGTCGCCGCTGGCCGCGAGCACCGGGTCTGCCAGCAGCGCCGGCTCCAGGCCGTCGAGGTCGTGTTTGATGCCTGGCGCCAGGCTGATCGTTTCGTCGCCGCTGACGAGTTCGCGGCCGGCCGCCCGACGCAGCCTGAACAGGCGCTGGCGCAGCGCATTGCGGGCCCGTGCGGGATCGGCTTCGTCGGGCCAGAGCAGCACGATCGCGCGTTCGCGGCTGCTCGGGCCATCGACCGCGAGCAGCGCCAGCAGCGCCGCATCGTTGGCGTTCAGTGGCGTGCTGCTGCCGTCAGGGTGGTGCAGTTGCGGGTCGCGCAGCAGTTGCAGCCGGACCCCGGATAGCTGGGGCATCGGCAGCGCTGCCATCTCGGCGTCAGCTCAAACCACCGACCAAGGGCGAGCTCACTCGCCGAGATACGCCGCGCGCACACGCGGGTCGTTGAGCAGCGACTTCGCGTCGCCGTCCATCGTGATTTCGCCGGAATCCATCACATAACCCCGGTCGGCCAGGCTCAGCGCGCGGCTGGCGTTTTGCTCGACGAGCAGGATCGTCGTGCCGCGGCTGTGGATATCGGCGATGACCTCGAAGATCTTGTCGACCATGATCGGGCTCAGGCCCATCGAAGGTTCGTCCATCAGCAGCACTTTCGGCCGTGCCATCAGCGCGCGGCCCATCGCCAGCATCTGCTGTTCGCCACCGCTCATCGTGCCGGCAAGCTGGTTGGCGCGTTCTTTCAGACGCGGGAAGATCGCAAAGACCTTGTCGATATCGGCGTCGATGTCCTTGTCGGTGCGCACGAAGGCGCCCATCTGCAGATTTTCGACAATCGTCATTCGGGTGAAGGTGCCGCGCCCCTCGGGGACCATCACCAGCCCCTGGTGGACGAGGTCCCAGGCGCCCTGGCCCTTGACGCTCTTGCCGAGGAATTCGACATCGCCGTCGCCGATCGGCTGGGTGCCCGTCACTGCCTTGAGCGTCGTCGTCTTGCCGGCGCCGTTGGCGCCGATGAGGCTGACGAGTTCGCCTTCGTGGACTTCGAAGCTGACGCCCTTGACAGCCTGGATGCCGCCGTAGGCGACCTTCAGGTTGCTGACTTTGAGGAAGGTGGGTTTAGTCATCGCTAGTGCGCCTTGTGCCCGGCGCCGAGGTAGGCCTCGATCACCTTGTCGTTGCGCTGCACGTCGTAGGGGGTGCCTTCGGCGATCTGCTTGCCGTAGTCGAGCACCGTGACGCGGTCGCACAGGCCCATCACCAGCTTCACGTCATGTTCGATGAGCAGGATCGTGCGCTTGTCGTTGCGGATGCGGTCGATGAGTTCACGCAGCACGATCTTTTCGGTGGCGTTCATACCCGCCGCAGGCTCGTCGAGTGCGATCAGTTTCGGGTCGGTGGCCAGCGCACGTGCGATCTCCAGCCGCCGCTGGTCGCCGTAGCTCAGCGTGCGGGCCTTGAAGTCGGCGTATTTTTCGATGCCGACGTAGGTCAGCAGCTCCCGCGCGCGGTCGGTGATCTCGCGCTCTTCGCGCTTGAAACCCGCGGTGCGAAAGACCGCGCCAAAAACGCCCGAGTGGGTGCGCACGTGGCGGCCGACCATCACGTTTTCAAGCGCCGTCATCTCGGCGAAGAGGCGGATATTCTGGAACGTGCGTGCGATGCCGGCCTTGGCGACTTCGTGCACGGCCTCGGGTTTGTACGGCTCACCACCCAGCTCGAACGAGCCCGAGTCGGGTGTGTACAGACCGGTAAGCACATTGAAGAATGTTGTCTTGCCAGCGCCGTTGGGGCCGATCAGGCCATAGACCTGCCCCTGCTCGATATGGATGCCAACATCACTGAGTGCTTGCAGGCCGCCGAAGCGCTTGGAAACACCCGAGACTTTGAGGACGGTGGTCATCTTGTCGCTCCGCTCACTTCACCGGCAGCGGCGCCGGCGCCGC
>JAYUSP010000469.1:0-3464 GCA_043755615.1 Betaproteobacteria bacterium | reverse complement strand
GCAGGTGGTCGTTGATTTCCTGGTGCGTCAGGAAGCCGCGCGTCTTGCCCATCTTGATGAGCGTCTTCAGCTCGTGCCGGCGCTTGGCAACTTCTTCTTCGGTCAGCGTGGCTTCGTCGAGCCCAAATTCGCGCATCAGGGCGCGCTCTTTGGCGCGCGACACCTTCATCCGCAGCGGCTTGACCTTGGCCTTGGACTCGGTGTCCTCGGCTTCGACGGCCTCGACCACTTCGGGCTCGTCGCCACCTTCGAAGTCGACATCCAGATCGGTGACACCTTCGTCAACCGCAGCCGGCTTGCCTTTGACCTCGGCGGCCTTCTTGCCGCCAGCGGGCTTCTTCGCGTCGACCTTGGCGGCGGGTTTGGCCACTGTCTTCGCCGCCGGCTTGGGCAGCGGCTTGTTCGCCGGGGTCGGGTGGGCGACTTTCTTGGCTGCTGCGGCAGGGGGCACGGCCGCAGGCTTTTTCATTACTTCGACAACCGGCGCGGCCTTAATGACCTTGGGCTTCACAGCGTGCGTGGGGGCCTTGGCGGCAGGCTTCTTGGCGGTCATGCGGTTCCTCGTTGGATGGTGGCGTCAGGGCGTCCCGGGCAGCCCGCGCCGGTGCCGTCGGCCAATCTGGCCGTGGCACTGCTCACCCGGCGGCGAGCCGTGTGGAGGCGGAGCATGTCGGGCAGGCAAGATCGCGTGGACGCTGGATTGATGCAGCCCTTGCGGATGAGGTTGGCCTTTGAATGACGAATCAACCCGTGTCAGGGGCGGCCGGGGTCCGGAGGTGCTGCTGCCACTCTTGCCGCTGCAACAAACCCGACATTATCGGCGATAGATCACCGAGCGTCAAAGACAGCGCTGAAAAAGCGGCGACTACTGTCGCCCGAGCAGGCGCAGCGAGTCGCGCGATCCCAACGCCTTGGCGGTTTGCGCGATCGCGCCCCGCAGTTCGTCCAGGTCGGGCGCGACTTGCAGGTCCGCGCCATCGACCAGGCTGCGCGCGGCACTGCCAAATGGTTCTGCCTCGAGCTCGACGCGCAGTTCCGGCCAGGCGCGCGCGCCATGTTCGGTCAGGTCGCGTTCGAGCCAACGGAAGAGGGCGCCGTGCCAGGTTTCGAGCTTGCCGAGCAACTCGTGGTCGGCGCCGCCGAGCTCGTGCCAGAGCTGGGCATTGACGAGCAGGATGCGCGCGACATGGTCCTGCGGAAGGCGGATCGAGACATTGCCGGCGCGCCGCGCTGGTGCGCTGGGCCGGGCGGCGGCTGGCCGCCGCACAGAAGCCGCCGACGCCGTGGGCGCTGACCCGCGGGCCGACGCGCGCTGCTGGCCCCAGAGCGCCGACAACTCCTCGGCGGTGGTGCGCGCCGCCGCGGCCAGATCGTTGAGGATCTGCCCGCGCAGCGCACCTACCGGCAAGACTTCCCACATCGGCTGGGCCTGCGCGAGCAGGCGCGCGCGGCCCTCGGCGGTGGCCAGGTCGGTGCCTGCCGAGGCCTGTTCGACGAGCTGCCTCGACAACGGGACTGCAGCCGCGACAAAACGCTCGAAGGCCTCGGCGCCATGCTCGCGCACGTAGGAATCGGGGTCGTGCTCGGTGGGCAAAAACAGAAACCGGAACGATCGCAGATCGCTGACATGGGGCAGCGCGGCTTCGAGCGCGCGGCCGGCGGCGCGCCGGCCGGCGGCATCACCATCGAAGCTGAAGACGACATGGTCGGTGAAGCGCAGCAGCTTTTGCACATGGTCGGCGGTACAGGCGGTGCCGAGCGTGGCGACTGCGTTACCGAAGCCGGCCTGGGCCAGCGCGACGACGTCCATATAACCTTCGACGACGAGCGCGTAGCCACGCGTGCGGATCGCCTGCCGGGCCTCGAACAGGCCGTAAAGCTCGCGGCCTTTGACAAATACCGGCGTCTCCGGCGAGTTCAGGTACTTGGGCTCGCCGTTGTCGATGACGCGCCCGCCAAAGCCGATGACCTCGCCCTTGACAGAGCGGATCGGGAACATGATGCGGTCGCGAAAACGGTCGTAGCGTTTTTCATCACCACCGCCTTCGCGGTCGCGGTCGCCGTCGGTGCTGTCACCGGCTTGCACGATGACGAGGCCGGCGTCGACGAGCATAGGGTCGTCGTAGCGCGCAAAGGCCGAAGCCAGATTGCGCCAACCGCCGGGCGCAAACCCCAGGCCGAAGTCGCGCGCGATATCGCCTGTGAGGCCGCGGCGTTTGAGGTAATCCACCGCACGATCATCGTCTTTCAGGCGGCCGCGGTAATGCTCGGCAGCACGCTCTAGCAGGTCGGTGATGCCGGTCTGGCGGGCACGCGTTTCAGCGGCGCGCGCCTGCTCGGCGGGGTCGAGCTGCACCTGGGGCACCTGCATGCCGGCCTGCTGAGCGAGGTCGTGCACGGCGTCGACAAAGCCGGCGCCGGTGTGCTCCATCAAGAAGCGGATCGCGTTGCCATGCGCGCCGCAACCGAAGCAGTGATAAAACTGCTTGGCCGGGCTGACCGTGAAGCTTGGCGACTTCTCGCCGTGGAACGGGCACAGCCCGAGCAGGTTGGCGCCGGCCTTCTTGAGCGCGACGTGGCGGCCGACGATATCGACGATGTCCGCGCGCGCCAGCAGATCCTGGATGAAGGTCTCGGGGATCTGGCCGCGGGGTGTCACGCGCCGAGTCTAAGGGGCGTGAAACGCCCCCTTGGCCGACCGCTCGCTTGCGGCTTCAGACCACAAAGTCGGCGAGCTTGCGCCCGCTGGCGAGCGCCGCCTTCAACCAGCGCGGCTGCAGGCCGCGGCCGCTCCAGGCTTCGCCGGTGGCGGCGTTTCGGTATTTGGCAGCGACCTTGCCCGACGGCGATTTGCCCGGCTTGGCGGCGCCGCGCGACGACAGGTCAGCGGGTGTCAAACCATATTGCGCCATCAGAGTCTTGACTTGCGCCACGGCCTCGCTGCGCTCAGCACGCTGGGTATCGGCAATCTGCTTTTCAATCGCGGCTTTCTGGGCTAACAGGTCGGCGAGTTTGGACATTGGGGAGTGCTCCACGGAGTTGATTACCCACCAAGGATACTCGACAACTGTCGACCAGCCTGGTTGTCAACGAAAACCGACCCGATCCAGCATCTGCTGCACCTTGATCTGGTTCATCCCAATCAGAGAAACCGGAATGCTTTCCTGCTTGAAACTGCCGAGCGATTCAAGCGCCGGATTGCTGATTTTTACGCCAGCAACCACCGGCCACTCGTTGTTTCCTTCAGCAAAATAACGCTGCGCCTGATCGCTTGCCAGATACTCCAGAAACTGCACCGCCGCGGCGCGATGCGGTGCATTTTTTGCCACCGCCGCGCCAGCAATATTGACGTGGGTGCCGCTGCCGGCCTGGTCGGGGAATACCACGCTGATGCGCTGTATCAGCGCTTTGTCTTCAGCTTTGTCCGATCGCATCAGGCGCGCGAGGTAGTAGGTATTGCTCAC
>JAYUSP010000468.1:0-3470 GCA_043755615.1 Betaproteobacteria bacterium | reverse complement strand
AGCGACCGGGAGCCAACCTATACCCAGCAAAGCCGATGGCGGCCTGGTGGGTGAGGGCATGAAGAACCTGCGCCGGAGCAGCGCTGTCACGCGGTCGGCGCGTGTACCCACGCGCTTCGTGAACTGACCCGTCGCCGGTGTTTGAGCGCAGCGGCCACGGGCCGCGCAGCGAGTTCGGCGACGCGACCGCGGGGCGGCGTTGCGCAGGGCAGCCGTAGCGCCAGCGAAGGCCGCGGGTTCAGCCCTCGCCCATCGGGCCGCCCTCGGCGTTGCCGCGCGCACCGTCATCCGAAGCCGGCACCGCCACCGGCCCAAGCGCCGGCAGCAAATGCACGATCGAATTGGCGTAGTAACGAACCAGCGGCGCCTCGGCAGCCACGACGCTGAACAGCCCATTCACCTCGGCCACCAGATGCCGCTGCAACAACATCCGCAGCCCCGCGCTCACCGCATAGTCGAGGTCGCTGCGCGGCACATACAGATGTGCGCCAGCGGCTTCGAACTGCTTGACCAAGTCACCCACCGCCGCCTTCAACTCGAACTCGCTGATCGGCTGCGGGGCAGCGAGCAAGGCGGTCGCCACCAGCGGCACCGGCAGCACCGGCACGATGGCTCCGACCCGCGCCATCAGATGCTGCCCGAGCGCGGCCACAGCGGTGTGCCGCTCATCCTTCGCCAGTGACTCGAACCGCAGGCCCTGCTGCGCTGACCATTCGCGCACCGACACCGGCGTACCAAAATTGACGCAGGCATAACCGAAGCGGTGCCAGCGGCTGCGCAGCACAAGCCACAACTGGCTGCCGACAAATCGCAGCGTATTGCCCAGCGCCTGCCAGCGCCCCGGCTTACGCGCGGGGTGGGTACCGTCGGCAGGCTCAACACCCAGCAGTTGCGTGCGGTCTTCGAGCACGCGGTCGTAGTTCAGCCCAATCGGCACGAAGACCAGGTCGCGTTCGCCTTCCGTGCGGTAACCGCGCAGCATGTAGTCCAGCACGCCGAAGCGCGGCTCGCGCAGCAGGCCGTCCTTGGTCAAGCCGCCTTCGGGGTAGACCGCCTGCGTGACGCCGGCTTCGGTGGCCATCGCGATGTAGCGCTCGAGCACGCGCCGGTACAACTCGTCTTTCGAGTTGCGGCGCACGAAGTAGGCGCCCATCGAGCGGATGAGTTGCTGCAAGCCCCAGACCCGCGCCCATTCACCAACCGCATACGACAACACCGCACGTTCGGCGACGAGGTACGACGCGACGATGTAGTCCATATTGCTGCGGTGGTTCATCACGAAGACCACCGTCGCGCTGGCGGGAATGGCGTCCAGCGCGGCGCTGTCGGTCCAGCCGATGCGCACCCGGTACAGCGTGCGCGACAGCGTGCGGCCGATCCAGTAGCCGACGCGAAAGTAGACGTAGGCATTAAACGCCGGCACGATCTCGCGTGCATAACGTTGCACCTGGTCGAGCGCCACTTCACGCGGCATGCCACGCGCGTCGGCAAAAGCCTGCGTCGCCTGCTGCACCTTGTCGTCGAAGATCAGGCGGTCAATCAGCGCCTGGCGCTTGACCTGCTGGAAAGGCCGCACGCTGATCTTCAGCCGCGCGCCGACCTCGGCCAGCACGCGGTTGGTGCGGCTGCGGATGAACCAGCGCGCCGACGGCCAGAGCAGGCGGTCGAGCAGCGCCCAGGCCGCGAGCAGGCCCACGGCCAGGGCCAGCCACAGCGGCACGGAAACGGAGCTGCTCACCGGCGCATCGTAGCCGGCTGAACGCCCTGCGCGTCTGCTCGTTCGCCCGTTGTCAGGCGCAGGATTTCATTCGCCGGCGACCAGCGCCACCGGCACCTTGCGCGTCTGCCCGGCACGCACGACGGTCAGCGTGACGGTCTCACCAGGTTGGCGCTGCTCGAGCGACGCGAGCATGTCGTCGAGGTCCTTTACAGCATCGTTGTCTACCGCAGTGATGACGTCCCCGGCGATGACCTCACCGTTGCCGCCGCGGCGAAACGGCTGCAGGCCGGCGCGCGACGCCGGGCTGTTGGCACCGACCTGCACCAGCGCCACACCCCGCGGCAGGTTCAGAGCGCGGTGCATGCCCGGCGGGCCGGCGCTGACGCCAATCGCCGGGCGCACATAACGTCCGTCGCGGATCAGCCGCGGCACGATGCGGTTCACCTCGTCGACGGGAATCGAAAATCCGATGCCGGCACTCGCGCCGCTCGGGCTGGCGATCTGCGTATTGACGCCGATCAGCCGGCCTGCCGAATCGATCAGCGGCCCGCCGCTGTTGCCCGGGTTGATCGCAGCATCGGTCTGGATCACGCCGCGGATCGTGCGCTGGTTGAACGATTCGATCTCGCGGTTGAGCGCGCTGACGATGCCCGTGGTCAGGGTCTGGTCCAAGCCGAACGGATTGCCGATGGCGTATACGCGCTGGCCGACGATGAGGTCGCGGCTGGTGCCAACGGCCAGCGGCGGCAGTTTTTCTTTCGGCGCTTCGATCTTCAGCACCGCCAGATCGCGGTCGGGGAAGGCGCCGACCAGCTTGGCCGGGTAGCTCGACTGGTCGGCGAGTGTCACGCGCGCCGCGCTGCCACCCTGCACGACGTGAAAGTTGGTCACGATATGGCCGCTTGAGTCCCAGACAAAACCGGTGCCCGTGCCACGCGGCACCTGCTGCACATTCATCGAGAACATGTCGCGCTGGTTTTCCAGCGTCGTGATGTGCACCACCGATGCGCTGGTGCGCTTGAAGACGTCGATGTTCGCCTGCTCGTCGGGGCTGAGCGCACCACGGGGCGTGATCGCACGCGGCACGGCGTCGGTGCGGCTTTCGACACAGCTGGGCAGGGTGATCGCGGCCAGCACCAGCGCGCAGGCGAGGGCGATGCCGGCCAGGGCGGTGGGGCGGTTGGGTGTTGGCAGTGGGTTCGGCATGATCGCGGGCGGCGGGGCCAGGGTGGGCAAGCGGGTCTTGACCACGATGGTAGCCGCGCCGCGCTGCGTCGTGCTGCGCCGGGCCGCAGTGCCCGTCAGGACCCGCCGATCAGGCAGCACAGGCGCGCTTCACCGCGGCGTTGACAAAACGCGATTCGATGAGCTGCGCCACCAGGGCCGGCCGGGTGTTGAGCGGCACATGGCCGAGGCCCGGCAGCAAGTGCAGTTCGGCATCCGGCAGCGCTCGCGCGAGCGCCTGCGAGCTGGCCGGAGCCACGATGACATCGGCGCTGCCGTGAATCACCAGCGTCGGCAGTTTGATGCGCGCAAGATGGTCCTGCACGGCAAGTTCGGCGCGGCACTCGATCAGCTCGATGGCGTTGTCCAGCGTCGCCTTCTGCAGCATCTGCAATCCCCAGCGGCGCAGGTCTTCGGTCTGCGGCTCGGGCAGGCAGGCAGCGATGAAAGCGCGCAGCGTGGCGTTGTAGTTGGCGCGCAGATTCGCGATGAAACCGTCTTGCGACCCCGGCGCCGGCCGTTGCCA
>JAYUSP010000467.1:0-3473 GCA_043755615.1 Betaproteobacteria bacterium | reverse complement strand
TAGAGCGTCGCCTGGGCCACGTCTTCGGGCGTGGACATGCGGCCCAGGGGGATGCCGGCGATGACCTTGGCGCGCGCTTCGGGCGTGTCGGCGGTACCAAGGAACTGCTCGATCAGCCCGGTCGCACCCATCACCGGGCAGACCACGTTGACGCGGATGTTGTCGGGGCCGAGTTCGGCGGCCATCGACTTGGACAGCACATTGACCGCACCCTTGCTGGCGTTGTACCAACTCAGACCCGGCCGCGGCCGGATGCCGGCCGTCGAGCCGATGTTGATGATCACGCCCGCGCTTTTGCCATTCGGGCGTTCACGCATCAGCGGCAGCACCGCCTGCGTCATGTGGTAGATCGACTTGACGTTGACCGCGAAGACGCGGTCGAAAGTCGACTCGTCAGTTTCGAGCAGCGGTTGGTTCTTGTGCGTGGTGCCGGCATTGTTGACGACGATATCGGGTGCGCCGAAGGCATCGACGCAGGCCTTCACGGCGGCGTCGATGTCGGCGCGCCTGGACACGTCGCAGCGCAGCGCGCGCGCGTTGGTGGCGCCGAGTGAGGCGGCCACCGTCTGCGCCTTGTCGCCGTCGAGGTCGGCGATCAGCACCCTGGCACCTTCCGCGACGAACAGCCTGGCGATGCCTTCGCCGAAGCCGCCGGCCGCGCCGGTGACGATGGCGACCTTGCCCTGGAGCCTCCCGCCGCTCATGGCGCCCCCTTGGCGCTGCGCGCCTTCCCCCCGAGGGGGAATGAGCGCCTTCGGAGCGGCCGCGCGCCGCTCATGGCCAGACCACAGGTGTTTCAACGGAGATGATCGGCTCGATGCTGCCGGCAAAGTTCGGCAGATCGGCGAGCAGGGTCTTGCCCTCGGGGCTTTCGAACGCGGCCCATAGGGCTTGCTCGTTGTCGAACCACAGTTCCGAGAAACCGTCGTAGCCGAACTTGGGGAAACGTTGCCTGTCGACCAGATTGACCGAGTAGCGCATCAGGCCGGGCAGCTTGGCGCAAAGCCGGGCGTGCACGCCGAGCCAGTGCTGGGTGAACTGCTCGTGGGTCATGTCCTCGCGCTTCTTCACGAGGCCGAGGCGCTTGGTATGCGTCTTCATCTAGGGACTCCTTCGGTGACGAGCAGGTTCGACCGCGCTGAAGCCTGGCGCAGCAGCCGCGCCGGCGCGTATTCGGGCGAGTCGATCCAGGCCTGCGCCCGCTCGACGCTCTCGAACTCGAGGATCACCAGGCGCTTGGGCGCCCAACTGCCTTCGAGCGTGCGGGTGGCGCCACCGCGCGCGAGAAAGCGCCCGCCGTACAACGCCACCGTCGGCGGCGAAAGCTTGCGGTACTCGTCGAAGGTCGCCGCATCGGTGACCTCCAGGTCGTTGATCACGTACGCAGTCATGTGAGCCCCTCGCCCGACGGGGTCGTCGGTCGATCCCCGGGGATGCGGGCCGGCTCGGCAGCGGCCCGGCGCTTCGGCCCGCTCAGCCCGCTCACTTCGCCACCTGCGGCCGCACCTTGATGCCGAGCTCGTCCTCGCGGATCTTCATCAAGGCCGCGGTGTCGCGCTCGGCATAACCCATCGCAGCCGCGCGGTCGAGCGTGGCCAAGGCACCCTGGCCGACAAGCGGCTCGAAGCCGAGCGCCTGCGCCGCATGCACCGCCAGGCGCACGTCCTTGGCGGCGAGCTTGATCATGAAGCCCGGGCTGTCGTCGCCGATGAAGGCCTTCTTCGGCATCGCCACCGCGAGCTGCTGGTTCCAGGCCATCGTCGTCTTCATCACTTCGATCATCAATTCCAGCGTCAGGCCTTCCTTGACGCCGATCGCCAGCGCTTCGGTGCTGGCGCACATGATGGTGGTGGCCAGCAGGTTGTTGGTCATCTTCATCGCGTGGCCGGCGCCGGGGCCGCCGCAGAAAAAAGTCTGGTTGCCCATGCAGTCGAGCACCGGCTTGGCGCGCGCGATGTCCGCCGGCTCGCCGCCGACCATCAGCGTCAGCGTGCCGGTGACGGCGTGCTCGCTGGTCTTGCCGACAGGCGCATCGACCATCGCCATGCCGCGCTCACGCAAGCCCCGGCCGACGCGCCTGGAAGTCTGCGGGTCGATCGTGCTCATGTCGATGACCAGGCCGCCGGGCTTCAGGCCGTCGGCCACGCCATTCGCCCCGAGCACCACCTGCTCCACATGCGACGGCAAGGGCAGCATCGTGACAACGATCTCGCTGGCCGCGCCCACGTCGCGCGGCGACGCAGCGGCCTTCGCGCCGGCCTGGACCAACGTGGCCACCGCGGCCGGGTTCATATCGAACACCGTCAACTCATGCCCGCCTTTGATGATGTTGGCCGCCATCGGGGCGCCCATCACGCCCAGCCCGATAAATCCTACTTTCATCGCATCAGCTCCGTTCCGTCCATTGATTCATCTGCCACAGCGGCCGGCCGCGCAGGTCGGCGGTATCGGTGCGCATGAATTCGGCCACGCCCGGCTTGGCGCCCATGCGGTCGTAGGCCTGCTTGACCAGCGGCGCCGTGCGCTCGAACGCACCCTTGACCTGCGACCAGGCCAGCGGCTCCGGGATCACCTTGTTGTCGACCATGTACTTGCTCGTCTCCAGCACCGCACGCGCATCGTTCTCGGTCGGCCAGGCCCAGCCGCGCGAGAACAGCACGTCGTCCTTGACCACCTTGGCCCCCGCCTCGGCGTCGAGCTTCCAGTAGTCCTTGACCAGTTGCGACACTGCGCCTGGATCCATCGCGGTCAATGCAGCCACCGCTTCCTGCTGCGCCATCAGGAAGGCGACGACGACATTCGGGTGCTTCTCGGTCAGCGCGTTGTGCGCAAGCCAGAAGCTGCGGTGCAGGTAGTAGCCATCCGGAAAAAAGGCGGACTTCTTCACCGAGGGCAACAAGATCCCCGCGCCCTTGCCGAGCGGGCCTTCGTAGTGGCCCTCGGTGTAGCCGAAGGAGTTCATGATCGCCACCGTGCCGGTCGACTCGGCGGCCAGAAACGACGGGTAGATTGCGCAGGTGGCGTCGGTGCCGGTGGGCACCGACGCAGCTTGCGCCAGCGTCGTCATGTTGACGATTTTGATGTCGTGGTCCTTCGGGTTGGCGCTGCCGAGTTCGTGGCGGAACATCTGGCTCATCGCGTTGTACGGGTCGCCGCCGAGCAGCGTGCCCACCGTCTTGCCCTTCAGGTCTTGCAGCGTACGGACGGGCGAGCCCTTGCGCGTGGCGATCACAAATCGCAGGTGGCCTTCGCCCACCACCATCAAGCTGATCGGCAGCTTGGCCGAGATGGCGCGGATGATCGGGGTGTTGCCCCACATCCCCATGTCGAGGTTGTTGCCGACAACGGCTTCGACCATCGGCAGCGCGGTCGGATACTCGCGCCACTCCACCGTGAGGTCGTAGCCGAGTTCGGCGGCGCGCTTCTCGAACAGCTTGTTGTTGATCATGTACTGGGTCATCGGCGAGTTGCCC
>JAYUSP010000466.1:0-3477 GCA_043755615.1 Betaproteobacteria bacterium | reverse complement strand
TGATGCGCGAATTTGCGACGCCGGTGGTGGTCGCCGACCGCAAGCATCTGGTCGATATCGTCGGCACCGGCGGCGACAGCTCGCACACTTTCAATATCTCCACCGCGGCGACCTTTGTTGCCGCGGCGGCCGGCGCGCGGGTGGCCAAACATGCCGGGCGCAGCGTGTCGTCAACATCGGGGTCGGCCGATGTGATGGAAGCCCTCGGCGCCTTCATCGGCCTGAGCCCGGAGCAGGTGGGGCAGTGCCTGGCCGAGACCGGCATCGGCTTCATGTTCGCGCCGAACCACCACGCGGCGATGAAGTTCGCCGCGCCGGTGCGCAAAGAGCTCGGGGTGCGCACCTTCTTCAACATCCTGGGCCCGTTGACCAACCCGGCCGGGGCGCAGAACCAGTTGCTGGGGGTCTTCCACCCCGACCTGGTTGGCATCCAGGTGCGTGTGTTGCAGCGCCTGGGCAGCGAGCATGTGATGGTCGTTTTTGGCACCAACGGCATGGACGAAATTTCGCTGTCCGGCGAGACCCTGGTCGGCGAGCTGAAGGCCGGCGAGATCAAGGAATATGTGATTCACCCCAGCGACTTCGGTCTGCCGGTGTACGACTCGCGGGTGCTGCGGGTGGCCAACAAAGAAGAGTCGGTGCAGTGCATCCAGCGGGCACTTGCGAACGAAGATGGCCCGGTGCGCGACGTGGTGCTTTTGAACGCCGGCGCGGCGTTGTATTGCGCCGATGTCGTCAGCAATGTCAGCGAAGGCGTTCGGCGCGCGCGCGAGGCGGTGGCGTCGGGCGCGGCGCTGGCCAAACTGAGCCAGTTTGTCGCCATGACCAACCGCTTTCGCCTGGCGGCTTGAGAAGCCGCGAGCCGCTGGCGCTGTCGCTGTGATTGTCGATTTCGCTATTTACGGTTGCCACTGATGTCGCTGTATCGCCAATTGCTCGCCCAAGCCCAGGCCGATGAGGTGCTGCTGTTGCCGCATGTTCAGGCGCATTGGCCGGGGATGGCGATCGGCCTCGGCTCGGTGGCTGCAGGCGTGGCCTTGCACAAATTTGGCGCGCCGAATGCCGAAGCCTGGGGTTGGCTGGCGATGGCCGGCATGCTCGTCGGCATGCTGCTGCACTGGCGCTGGAAAAAGCTCGACATCGGCTGGCAGGTGCACTTTGCGCAGCGCCGCGTCGCGCCGATCGGCGTGCGCGGCCAACCAGCGCTGATTGAAGGCAGCGGCTGGGCGATCCACACGGCGCCCGGCGACCGGCGCGCGTCGATCGCGATCGACCTGCGGCACCCGGACTTCGGGCGTGTCGCGCGTCTCTTCGAGAGCCCGGCGCGGCGCGGCGCGGACCAGCGCTGCCTGAGCCAACTCGCCGATACGCTGGCGCGGCGGCTGGGTGTGGAGCGCGCCGGCCCGCAGCTTTGAGCCCCGCCCATACCTTGCCAATTTATTGAGAAAACATGAGCGACATCCTGCAGCGCATCGTTGCCGTCAAGCATGAAGAGATCGCCGCCGCGCGCCGGCTCCGAAGCCTGGCCGATCTGCGCGCCGACGCAGAAGCCTTTGCTGCCGCGCACCTGCCTCGCGGTTTTGAAGCCGCGCTGCGCGCCAAGCTCGGCCAAGGCGCCGCCGCGGTGATTGCCGAGGTCAAAAAGGCCAGCCCGAGCAAGGGCGTGCTGCGTGAACATTTTGACCCGGCGCTGATCGCGGCAAGTTATGCACGACATGGCGCGGCGTGCCTGAGCGTGCTCACCGACGCGCAGTTTTTTCAAGGCGCGCCGGCGTATCTGCAAGCCGCACGCGCGGCCTGCACGCTGCCGGTGTTGCGCAAGGACTTCATCGTCGACGAGGCCCAGATCTTCGAGGCCCGGCTGATGGGTGCGGACTGCATCCTGCTCATCGCGGCTTGCCTGTCTGACGCGCAGATGGCGGCGCTCGAAGACTGCGCGCTGGCTTTGGGGCTGGCGGTGCTGGTCGAGGTCCACGACGCCGCCGAACTCGACCGCGCGCTGGCGTGCAAGACTGCGCTGCTGGGCATCAACAACCGCAACCTGCGCACCTTCGAGGTCAGCCTGGATACCACGCTGGCGCTGCTGCCCCAGGTGCCGGCTACGAAGCTGCTGGTCACCGAGTCGGGCATCCTCGCTCGCGCCGATGTGCAGCGCATGCGCGCAGCCGGCGTGCACAGTTTTCTGGTCGGCGAAGCCTTCATGCGCGCCGACGATCCGGGCGCGGCGCTGTCAGCGCTGTTCGAGACATGACGACCGTGCCGCAGCCGCGCCTGGCGCCGCTCAAGACGACGCCGGGCATGGCGCTGGAGTCGCCGCTGAACCCCTCGCTGACCACACCGCACCATCAACCTTGCCCCGATGCCCGCGTCGGCTTCGTCTTCATCTGCCCCGGCCGCTTCGAAGCCAGCCGCGGCTACCCCTGCGCGGCGGGCACCGGGGCCAACCTCGCGCGCGTGCTGGTGGCGCTGCATGCACGCGCGCCGGCACTGTTCCCGAGCCCGACCCGCGACAAGTATGTGATCACTAACTGTTGGAATAAAGTAGAATATCCGGCGCTGACCGAACGTTCAGTGCCGTCCGAGGCCGAGGTCGTTGCGGCACCGAATCTCGCCCGACTGCAGCGCGAAATCGCTGGCCTGGACCTTATCGTGGCCTGTGGCGCGCAGGCCCAGGCGGCGCTTCGCGAGCTGGTGCGCGCCGGCTCGATCAGCTCCCAGGTCGCTTACGGCCGCCACCTCAGCCAGCGATCGGTGAACATGATCCCCGGCGCGTCGGACACGCCTGGGCGCGTTCAGCGCTGGTGCGACGCGGTGCTGGCCCAGCTCGCCCCGGCCGCAGCCACGGCGGGCAGCATGGCGCCGCCGGCGTCCCGCGTGTTATAGTCACGGGTTCTCCGTGGAGGGGTGCCCGAGTGGCTAAAGGGGGCAGACTGTAAATCTGTTGGCTTACGCCTACGGTGGTTCGAATCCACCCTCCTCCACCAGTGAAAGTCAGCGCCGCGCGGGAGTAGTTCAGTGGCAGAACCTTAGCCTTCCAAGCTAATGACGCGGGTTCGATTCCCGCTTCCCGCTCCAGGGGCGGCGGGGCAAGCAGAAAGTTCGGTTTTCAGCAGTCATCGTCACCGGCCTGGGTTCGCGCACAAACGAATCCAGGCCCGTGCCGATGCCCATGTGGCTCAGTGGTAGAGCACCCCCTTGGTAAGGGGGAGGTCGCGCGTTCGATCCGCGCCATGGGCACCACCGCAGTGATTTTTGATTCGATTGTTTTCTTCCGATTGTTCGCGCACCAGCGCAGCCCGTTTTTTCGCCAGGAGTTTTTCAGAGATGGCCAAAGGCAAATTTGAACGCACCAAGCCGCACGTCAACGTCGGCACCATTGGTCACGTCGACCACGGCAAGACCACGCTGACCGCGGCCATCACCTCGGTGCTGGCGGCCAAGTTCGGCGGCGAGGCCAAGGCCTACGACCAGATCGAC
>JAYUSP010000465.1:0-33912 GCA_043755615.1 Betaproteobacteria bacterium | reverse complement strand
AAGACGCTGGGCGGCGTGGCGATGGGCGCCAAGTGGTTCAAGCTCGGGTTGAACGGCTCGATCTCGTTCCTCGAGGTGCTCAAGCTCAACGCAGGGTTCGTCATCGTCGTCGGCGACGACGACCTGATCTCTGCCAACGGCCGCGGCGGGCTGGGCAGCTGGTACGTCGGCTTCAACGCCAGCATGGACTTCTTCGGCCTCGCGACGATGTCGGCCAGCGGCTGGTTCAACTCAAAGGGTTATTTCGACATCGCGTTGAACGGCGGTCTGACGCTGGGCTCCAACGACTTCGGCCTCGTCGCGAGCTTCTCCTTCCACGTCGGCTTCGGTGAACGCCTGGTGGCAGGCTCGACGACGATCACCGAGTACTACTTCGTGGTCGAGGCCAGCGGGTCGGCCAAGCTGCGCGCCTTCGGCATCACGCTGGCGGGCGTGTCGATCGGCTTCAGCGTCACCGCGTCGGGCGAAGGCCGCGTGCCGGTGACGGTGTCGGCGCGTGCGACGGTGTCCTTCCTCTTCTTCGACATCACGATCCGCATGAGCTTCACGCTCGGCTATATCGAGCTGCCGAGGAAGATCTACCTGGCCGGCAACCGGGACGGCGACGTGCGGGTCTGGACCCCTGCCGCGAACGACGGCGAGCTGGTGCTCAATATGGGCGAGGCGCGCAACCTGTCCCGCGGAGTCGGTCAGCTGGCGGGCGACGAGATCTACATCATCGAGCACGTCGGCGGCGACCCGGACTCGCCCGATGGCGAGACGGTGCGCGTGAAGTTCAGCGGCCGCGAGCAGGTGTTCGCGGGTGTCAAGCGCATCGTGGCATTCGGTGGCAACGGGGCCGACCACATCTATGTGCGCTCGGGTGTGGCGTCGGATGTCGAGTTCCACGGTGGTGCCGGCGACGACGTCTTCATCCAGGAAGGCTCCGGCAACGCCGGGCTCTACGGTGACGCGGGCCAGGACTACCTCGTCGTGGAGGCGGCCGGCGGCAACGCCACCCTCGTCGGCGGTGGTGGCGCCGACTACATCGTCCACAACGGACGCGGCATCGGACGCCTGTACGGCGACCGCATCGGCGCCAACGCGCCGGGCGCGACCACCGGCCCGCAGAACGACCCCTTGGATGGTGATGCCGATGGCCGTGACGTCATCTTTGGTGGCGGCGGACCGGACCACATCGAAGGCGGCGGCGAGGACGACCAGATTTCCGGCCGTGGCGGCGTGGACGTCATCCTGGCCGGCGGTGGCGACGACACGGTGGTGCTGACGCTGGGCCAAGTGCCGGTGACCACCGTCGACGCAGGCGAGTCCGCCGAGGACGGCCGGGGCGACCGGCTGGAGGTGAGCACCACCGGTGGCGCCGCCGACGCGGTGACGCTGGACAGCGTGCTCGCCGGCCAGGTCCGCCTGCTGCTGCTGGGCGGCGGCCGTATCGACGCGTCGAACTTCGAGACCATCGCGCTGGACACCGGCGCGAAGGCCGACACCATCGACGTCGCCAGCCTGAAGGGCGGCGCGGTCGGCCGGGTCGAGCTCAATCCCGGAAGTGGCGAGGCCGACACCGTGCGCGTCATCGGCACGTCCGGCGTCGATCGCTTCACCGTGACCACGCCGGACGGCAGCACGGCCGTCGGCGCCGGCTGGAACGGCGACGCGGCCGGCACGACGACGCTGGTGCTGCTCAAGACCGTCCGCAGCGAGGGCGACAGCCTGCAGTTCCGACTGGCCGGTGCCGCCGACGACGTCGATGCCCGCGCGATGACCACCGACCTCGTGGCGCTGAAGCTTTACGGCGAGGCCGGCCCCGACGTGCTGCGCGGCTCGCCCTTCGCCGACCTGATCGACGGCGGCTTCGGCGACGACCGTCTGACGGGCTACAGCGGCCTGGACACCTTCGCCGACGACGGGGGCACCGACACCCTGGTCGAGACCTTCGACCTCGACTTCGGTCTGTTCCAGAACCTCTTCGTTGTCGGCCGGTTGTTGAAGGCGAGCTCGGCAGACGACTTCGAGACCGGCCTCACGCCGGCGAGCGAGGTCACCGACCGCGCCGACCGGTGGCAGGCCGACGCCCTAGCCGAGAACCTGGCCGGACTCTTCGAACGGGCCGAACTGACGGGCGGTGCCGGCAACAACACGATGGTCGTCAGCGACCTCGACAACGCCGTCACCGTCGGTGGCAACGTGCTGTCGGCGCAGCCCTGGCGGGGTGACGCGACGCTGGACAACGCCGCCAACGACGCGAACTACGAGCACTACGTCGTCAGCGCGGCCGCGGGCAACCCGGGGATCGTGCGCATCGACGGCACGGCGGGCGACCGCGACCGCCTCGTCGTGTTCGGCACCAACGGGCCCGACCGGGTCACCATCGACTCCCCGGCGGCCGACCAGCAGCGCGTGCGTTTCGGCGTGCCGCTGGACGACGGCATCGACAACGACGAGGACGGCCAGGTGGACGAGGAGTCCGAGGCCGGGACGGTGGTGCGATTGCGCGGCGTCGAGGCCGTCGAGGTCAACTTCCTCGAAGGCGCCGACCGGGCCGCGGTGCGGGCCATCGAGATGCCGACCGCGCTGAACATGGCGGCCGGCAGCGATGTCGTCTATGTCGGTTCGCAGGCGCGGCTGGGCACCACCGTCTTCAGCAATACCGGCGGTACGGCCAACGGCATTGACGCGACGCTCGCGGTCTACGGCGAGACCGTCGCCGCCACCACCGTCGGCCTGGACCGCGACGTGGTCGACATTGACGATTCGGCAGACGGTGCCCGTAACTTCGCGACGTTGACGGCGTCGACCCTGGCCAACCACGTCACCGCCGGCCCGACCACTGGCCCGGCGAATGACGACCAGGGCTTCTTCGGCGCGGGCGGCCTGCTCCAGTACGCCGGCCTGGAGGTGCTCGACGTCGACTTCGGCACCGCCGCCAACAGCGGCGCCAAGGGCGACGTGCTGACGGTTGAGAGCACCCACACCACGCAGACCCTGGTGCGCTTCCAGGGTGGCGACGACCAGGTCAACGTCGAGAGCGCCGCCGGCCCGCTGGGCATCGAGACCGGCCTGGGCAACGACCTGGTGCGCATCGGCAGCACCACCGGTGACCAGGGCCAGGCCGACCACGTGATCCAGACGGCCGGCAACGTCTTCGTACCGTCGACCAGCGTGCTCAACGCCGGCAGCACCTCGCTGTTCCGCGCACGCGTCAGCCTGGGCGACCAGGGCGGTGCTGACGACCAGCTTGTCGTGCTCGACAACGCCGACACGGTGCAGGGTGAGCGCGGCACGCTGGCGGCCGCCGAGATCCTGGGCCTGGGCATGATCGGGGGCCTCGGCTACGTCGGCTTCGAGCAGCTCGATCTGCGCCTGGGCGACGCGAACAACGAGCTCTACATCGCCGGCACGCACGGCGGCACGACGCGCATCGACCTCGGCGACGAATCCGTCGGCGTCATCGTGCCCAACGCGGTGCACGACGTCGTCAACATCGACACCATCGCCGGCCCGACGGTCATCGAGGGCGGCAGCGGCAACGACGTGTTCCGCGTGAACTACGACGAGCAGGGCCGCCAGACCTCGCGCAACGGCGTCACCAGCACCCTGAGCCTGGTGGGCGAGGCCGGAAGCGACAGCTACTTCATCGGCCTGGCCGGCACGGCTTCGGCCGTCATCAACGTCTACGACCAGTCGGGCGGCGACGCTGGCGTCAACACGCTGGAGGTGCTGGGGACCAACGAGGCGGACTTCTTCCTCTTCCGCGCCAACAAGAACACCGGCCACGCAATGGTTGCGGCGGTGCAGGTCGACGACGACCGGCAGCCGGTGGTCAACGGCAGCCTTGAGCGCGTGAACTACGACGGCGACATCGACGACATCCGCGTCCGCGGCCGCGCCGGCAACGACACCTTCGTGCTCGACGACACGCTGGGCCGCCTGCAGGTGTTCGGCGACGCCGGCAACGACACTTTCCAGGTCGGCCAGGTCTTCGCGTCGGCGCGCGACGAGACCAACCCGCTGAACGGCCTGACGCAGGAAGATGATTGGTTCCAGACCACGCAGGTGACCCGCGGTTTCCTGAGCAACGGCATCAGCGAGCCCGCCACCCTGAACGGCGGCGCGGGCAACGACAACTTCACCGTCTACAGCAACAAGGCGGAGCTGTTTCTCAACGGCGACGAGGACGACGACACCTTCACCGTGCGCGCGTTCGTGCGTGTCGACCCGAGCGACCCGAAGGCGCCGTACACGAACATCAACGGCGGGCAGGGCGCCGACTTCATCGCCTTTAACGTCAACGCGCCGGTGCGCATCGACGGCGGCGACGGTTTCGACACGCTGACCGTCATCGGCACCGAGTTCGGCGACGACTTCGTCGTCACCGACCAGGGCGTTTACGGCGCCGGGCTGTTCGTCACCTACCAGGGGCTCGAGAAGATCATCGTCGACGCGCTGGAAGGCAACGACCGCTTCTTCATCCAGAGCACCAGCGAGCGCGTCGCGCTCGAAGTCGTCGGCGGCCTGGGCAGCGACACCTTCAACGTCGGCGGCAGCAACGGCCTGCCGGTCACGGTGGTCAGCAACGACCTGACCGGCCACAGCGGCCTCATCCTGCAGCAGATCTCGCGCAACGACCCGCTGTTCCTGAACGCGTGGCTGACCGCGGTGGGCACCGAGATCGCCGACAACGACGAGGCCGGCGTCGTCATCAGCCTGCCGGACGGCGCGCTGCGCGTGTTCGAGAGCGTGCTGCACGACTACAGCCTGTTCACCGTGCGGCGCTACACCGTGGTGCTGTCACGCGCACCGGAAGAGTCGGTGCAGATCACGGCAACCGCTTCGGCGCTGCGCGAAACCGACGCCGCCGCCGGTGGCCTGGGCGTCGGCCTCGCCTCGACCGCGACGGGCACGCCCAGTGCCAACGGGCTGACGCTGCTCTTCACGCGCGACAACTGGTACGTCCCGCAGACGGTCTACGTCACGGCGCTCGACGACACGCTGGCCGAAGGCCGGCGCGCCATCGCGATTCAGCACACCGTGGTGCAAGGCGGCAGTGCGGCCGACGGCGGCGCCTACGACGGGCTGGCGGTCACGGGCCTGAGCGTCGACGTCATCGACGATGACGTGGCGCAACTGATCGTCCTGCCCGAGCGCGACACCGGCAGCGTGGTGGTGGCGGAAGACCCCAATGCGACCCTGGCGCTGCGCGGCGACAGCTACGTGCTGCTGCTGACCAAGTCGCCGACGGCTGCGGTGACGGTCGGCCTGCAGACCGTGGGCGCCGACGGCCAGCCCGACAGCGAGGCCTTCCTGCGCGGCAGCGCTACCGGCGCCGCGATCACCAGCGTCGATTTCGCCACCGCCGACTGGTGGCAGCCGCGGCGCGTCTTCGTCGATGCCCGTGACGACAGCGTGCGCGAGGCCACGCACTTCAGCCGCGTGCGCCACACGATCGCGGCGAGCTCGATCAACGCCTTCCTCGGTGGCACGCGTGACGGTGTGGGCGACGGCCTGGCCGACAAGGTCAATGCCGACCTCGACCAGTCCGCGACCGCCAGCTACGACGCGGCCAACGACCGTCTGACCATCGCCGGCCCGGCTTTCGAGTACGGCTTCAGCACGCCCTACACCTCGGCGACGTTGGCGCTTGCCGGCACGCCACACGCCGGCGAGAACTGGATCGTCGTCGTCAACGGCGCGTCCTACGCCCACACGGTGACGGCCGGCCAGACGCTGGCCAACGTGGCGTCGGCGCTGCGCACGCGGCTGGCGGCCACGGGCCTGACGGTCGGCGGGTCGGCTGCGGCGGTCGCGCTGTCGGCGCCGGTGACGGGCAATGTGCTCTTCAGCGTGCGCTTCGCGGTCACGGGCGGCGACAACCGTGACGGCACGGCGACGATCACCGGCGTGCCGACCCTGCCGCCGCAGCCCGACCTGGCGAACAGCCAGCGCGCCTACGTGGTGGCCACGCTGACGCCCGTGCTGCCGGTGACGACGCTCGGCGTCCAGTGGGCCGTGGAACTCGATGGCACCCGCTACACCGTCACCGGCGACAGTGGCGAGACGCCCGAGTCGCTGGCCACCAAGCTGGCCGCACGCATCAACGCCGGCGGCACCTACTTCGCCCGCTACGGCGCCGCCACCGTCACGCTCAGCGTCGGCGAGGGTGTCACCACCGTCGCGTCGGGCGAGGTCTGGACGCTGAAGCTCAACGGCGTGGCCTATGCGTACACGACAGCGGTCGGCGACACGCTGGCCAAGGTCGCCAAGGGGCTGGAACAGCGGCTGGCCGCTGCCGGCTACAACGTCGCCGTGGACGAGGTCGACGCGGTCGTCGAAATCGCCGGCGTCGGCAGCAACCAGCCCTTCAACATCGCCTTCGAGTTCCACAGCGACATCGCCACGGCGGTCGGCGTGGGCACGATCGTCGGCCAGCAGGTCGGCGGCACGCTGTCGATCGAGCGCCGCGACGGCGGGCCGTTCACCGCCGTCTCGCTGCGGGCCGACAACCCGGCGGCCATCTTCGCTGCCAGCGGCAGCTTCGGCTCGGCCGCGCAAGGCAGCGTGTTCAGCACGACGCACTGGAGCCGGCTGTCGCTGGTGCTGGCCGAGAGCGCTGTCTTCGCGGCCGGCGCGACCTGGACGCTGGTGTTGGGGCAGGACGTGGACGCCGCGCCGCCGAGTGCCGCGCAGCGCACCGGCTTCGCCTACACCGTCGGCGCCAACCGCGACGTGACCATCCCCGATGCGCTGGACATCCAGATCATCGACAACGACGCGCCCGGCATCCTGGTCACCCCCAGCGGCACCGGCACCCAGCTCATCGAGCCCACCGAGACGATCCTCATCGGCACCGGCTACGTCAGCCAACCCAGCAGCACCGTGCTGGAGCTGCGTGGCACGGTCGCCGTCGGCCAGACGTGGGGGCTGATCCTCAGCGGCACGCCGTACACCTTCACCGTCACGGCGTCCGAGGCGCCGCTGCAGTCGTCCACGCCCGGGTCCTCGCGGACCAACCAGGACTCGCTGGCGATCATCGCGGCCAAGCTCGCGCAACTCGTCAACACGGCCGGCGTGGTGTCGGCCAGCGTCGACGCGAACGCGGTAGACGCCGGCTCGATCCTGCTGAGCGATACGGCCGCGTTCACCGTGGCCTACAAACTGGTCGACCCGGCGACGCCGGCCAACAACCTCGTGGGCCTGATCGGCGACTTCGGCCAGGCTGTCTTCGTCGAGCAGGGCATCCACGACTCGGTGTTCCTGGCGATCGACCTCGACCAGGCGAAGTGGAACCGCAACAGCGACCCGAACGTCACCGACGCCACCGTGCTGCCGCACGTGACGGTGCTCGGCACCGGGGACGACACGACCGATTTCTACAAGTTCGAGATCACCGAGGCGATGCTGGCCGCCGGCGGCGTGCGCGCGGTGTTCGACATCGACCATGGCTTCGACCTCAACGACCCGCTGGTCTGGGCCAGCCTGCTGAAGCTCTACAAGCTGACCGACCCGGCCGACCCGAACCAGCCGCGGCTGCCGACACTGATTGCCCAGGGCACCGGCTTCTCCTTCGACCGCGACCCCGGCAGCACGCTGTTCTGGGACGACTACCTGGAGTTCGTCTTCAACGAGGAGGGCACCTACTACGTCGAGGTCACCTCGTGGTACCCGAACGCGGGCGTCGTGCCGACCGGGGCCGACTACCAGCTCCACGTGTCGCTGCAGCGGCACGACGAGAACACCTTCCTGTTCGCGACGCAGCCGTTGGCCGAGAGCGAACTGGCGAACAACGCCTCCACCGGCCAGCCGCTGGACGGCGACGGCACCGACGGCACGAACTTCTTCACCTTCTTCGACCCGACCATCGGCAACAGGCTCTATGGCGGCTCGGTCGATTCGTCACAGCCATACGCCCGCGTGCAGGGCGCGGGCGACGGCAGCTACGACATCTACCGCTTCGTCGTCTCGCCGGCGATGCTCAGCGCCAACGCCGGTGGCGTGAACAGTGCAGGCTCCACCGAGGACGGGTCCGACTTCTTCACGGCCGTATCGCTGCGGCTGCAGGGCCAGGTGCGCTCGGGCGACGTCTGGTCGCTGGGCCTGCGCTACGTGAACTACAGCTACACCTACGACGCCACGTCCTACGACCAGAACGTCGCGGCCGGTTTCGACAACGCCCGCCACCTGGCCTATGTGGCGGACCAACTGCTTGGCAAGCTGAAGGCCAGCCCGCGCTACGCCACGAGCAACCAGTGGGTGTCGGGCGTGTCGGGCAGCGTTGTCCCTGATGGCAGCGGCGCGGTGCTGAACTTCGCCGACGCGCGCGGCTTCAACCTCGTCGGCCAGCCGGTGACGATCACCGCGGGTGACAACGACTCGCCGCCGCCGGGCACCACGCCGGGTGTCGTGCAGCAGGTGAAGTCCGCCGCGACGATCACGACCCTGTACCAGCCGGCCTACGACCTCGGCACCCTGGGCGGCAGCAGCGCCCTGGGCACCGCCGTCGACTTCGCCTCGGCCACCCTCACGATCGCCTCGGTGCGCACGGGCGACACCTGGCGCTTGTATCTCAACGACACGCTCGTCCGCACGACCACCGCCACGTCCACGTCGACGACTGCAATGGCCGCGGCGCTGGACGACGCCGGCACCCTCTCGGCCGCCAGCGGCAGCACGCTGACCGTGAGCGGCCGCATCCGCCTGGAAATCGACGCCAACGCCGGCAGCACCAGCCCGTCCGACGCACCGCTGACCGTGCGCGGCACGCCGGCCGCGCAGTCGGGCACCGGCACGCTGTCGGCGGCCGTCGAAGCGGTGCTGTGGACCGAGGTCGAGGTCACGCTCGGCGGCAGCATCTTCCAGGGCGAGACCTGGACGCTGTCCATCGTCGGCACCGCGTTGGCTGCCAGCTACGTCGTGCCGGCCTTCAACACCGGCACCGGCGCGATCGGCGACGACTTCCGCAGTGACCTCGGGCTGGCGGCCAACAGCGGCTCGTCGGTGGTGCGCATTCCGGCGTCCAAGCTGGCGGGCGGCGCGGCGGTGAACTTCGGTATCACGCGCGCCACCGCCGACGGCAGCGTCACCGCCAGCAGCGTCGCCGGCTGGGCCTTCGACGTCAACAGCCGCACGGTCACCGTCAACGACGTCTGGAAGCTCACGCTGGAAAGCGCCGTCAGCTACAACGTCACCGCCACGGCGACGACTATCGACTCGACAGCCGAGATGGCCGACGCCATCGCCAAGGCCATCAACGACGGCGCCGCCACCAGCGGCCCGAAGGTGAACTACCGCGCGGTGGTGGAAGGCGGACGCTACGTCGTCGTGCTGCGCGTCAGCGGCAATGCCAGCGCCGTGCCGACGCTGGCGGTGGACACCGCCGCCTCCAACAGCGACGCAGACCTCGATGTGACGCGGGCCACCGTCGACGTGCGCCGCCTGGTCGTCGACACCGGCACGGCCGGTGCCCGCGAAGGCGAAACCTGGCAGGTCAGCGTTGCCTCGGCGCTGACGGTCTCCGCCGACACGGCCGCCCTGGACGACGCCGGTGTCGCCGCTGGCCTGGCCGCCAACATCACCGCGGCCACCTACGCGGCGGTGCACGTCACCGGCGCCAGCGACCTCTTCGTCTTCCGCCACGACCGCGCGGCCTTCGCCTCGGGTGAACTCGCCGTCTCAGCCCCGGCGGCACCGCAGGTCGCGGGCACGGCGTCGGCCACGGGCACGCCGAAGGCCGTGTGGTTCCAGTCGATCGCGCTCGACAGCGCCGGCGCCGGCCCCTCGGCCTACCTGGCCAACGACGTGTGGATCGTCACGGTGGGCAGCGAGACGGCCCGGGCCAGGGTCGCGACGACCGCGCTCGCGGCGACGCTGGCCAGCATCGCGGCCGAGTTGTCGGAGCTGTCCGGCATCAGCGCCTCGGCCGACAGCACCGGCACCCGTCTGCTGGTGCGCAGCAGCGGCGGTGGCGTGCTGGCCATCGCCCCGGTGGCGCAGGAGCGTGCGACGGCCGCGACCAGCGCCGTGCCGTCGACGCCGTACACCGCCGGCGAGCATTACCAGACGGCCGTCTTCGACCTGGGCAGCGACTACTTCGGCGGCTGGGTGTCCGGCGAGCGCTGGTCGCTCACCGTCGACGGCAAGGTGTCGTCATACACCGTCCCGTCGGTCTACGACGCCAACGGCCGGGTCGTCGTCACGGAGGGCAACCGCAACCTGCAGACCATCGCCAACGGGCTGGCGGCCGCCATCGAGGCCGACCACCCGGAGCTGAACGCCACCGTGCTGGTGACGCTCACCACCGCCCAGGGCAAGGTGACGGGTGGCAGCGTCTCGATCCGCATCGACGACGGCAGCGGCGCGCCCACGCCCACCGCGCAGCACGATCCGTTCACGATTGCGGGCGCCCGCGGCGGCTCGATCAAGGCCGTCTTCGACATCGACCGCGCTACGCTCGTCCGGACCATCGATTACGTGATGTACCCGCGGCTCGAACTGCTGAATGCCAGCGGCCAGGTCATCGCCACGGCCGGCTACAACCCCGACCGCACCGGCGACGGCGTGCCCGACGCGGTGGATGCCGGCAGCGAGCTCAACGGCTACTTCGAGCCCTTCCTGCAGTTCACCTTCGGCGGCGATTCGGGCTTCGGCGCCGGCACCTACTTCGTGCGCGTCACGTCGGCGGTGAAGTACACCTTCCTGCCGGGCTACGAGTTCGACATAGGCGGCGTGTACCCGGGCATCGGCTACGAGCTGAACGTCTCACTGCCGCGCCACGTCACGAACCAGAACCAACTCACGCTGGAAGGCAACACGCTGACCATCGTCGACGGCAGCGGCAAGGGCCAGACCGGGCGCATCGTGGACTACAACCCCGAGACGAAGCAGTTCACGCTCGACTCGGTCAATGCGTGGACGGGCGCGCCGACCGCCAGCAGCCGCTACGAGATCACGACGCGGGCCTCGGCGATCGCGGGCTACTTCACGTCGGCACCGCTGACCGACCGCTACGAGGTCGTGCTGACCGCGCCGCTGACCGGCACTGGCTCTGAGCTGGTCATCGACGTGCTGCCGATCAAGACCCGCACCTACGACAGCGACCAGGCCTTCAACCCCGCGCTGGGCTTCGGCGAGGCCAAGGAGGTGCAAGTGCACGTCGCCACCGACCGCGCGCAGCTGACGCTCGGTGGCAGCGTGCGCACCGGCGACACCTGGCTGGTCGTCGTAGGCGTGGTCGGCGAACTGCGGCTGTCGATGGAATCGCTCTTCGACGACGTGCGCGCCGATTTGGCGGACGACGGCAACCTCAACGGCAGCCACCGCGGCCTGTCGGTGACGGCGCTGGCCAACGGCACGGTGACGAACTACAACGGCAGCGGCTGGGCCGTGCTGCGCTACACGGTCGACGCAGGCGCGACGCTGGACACCGTACGCACCGCGCTGCAGTCGCGCCTGGATGCGCTGGTCACTGCCAACGCCGTCGGCCAGGACTACACGCTGGAGGTCGACGCCGCCAGGCAGCAGATCACGCTGAAGGGGGGGCGTGCGTTCTTCGTCGGCACCGCGGTCACCCCGGACACGGCCGGCCGCTACGAGGTCGAGCCCTGGCGCCGCGACGGCGAGTTCGACTACCTAACAGTCGAGCTCTACGGCGAGCCGCGGGTGGGCGAGGTCTGGACGCTGACGGTCAACGACGCCAGCAGCGCCACGCCGGTGCAGGTGGCGACGGCGACCTACACCGTCACCTTCGGCGACACGCCGGCAGTGATCGCTGCGGCGCTGGCCAACCTGCTGCAGTCCTCGGCTGCGCTGGACGTGACGCTGCGCGGCCGCACGCTGACCATCGACAACGCGGTCACCGCGAGCGTGCGTCCGCTGGCCGCGGTGGTCGCTATCCAGGCCGGCAGCGCGACGCTGACCCCGGGCCGCATCGACCTCGTCCACCAGCTGCGTTTTGTCGGCGACACGGCGGACGCCCATTCGTGGAACGTGCCGCAGACCGTGACCGTGATGGCCATCGACGACCGCTTCGTAGACGGCGGCGACGCGCTCGTGTTCCCGTCCTTCGAGGAACGCGTGAACCGCATCCGCGGCCCGCTGAGCATCCAGGGCGGCCCGACCGTCGGCCAGGAACGCTTCCTGAACGACCCCTTCCGCATGCCGAACGAGACCAACGACCCGCTGCCCGACGGCAACCTCGACAGCGTCACCACTGACGGGCAGGGCGACGGCCAGATCACCGACGACGAGGCCTTCCACTTCAACTCGCAGACGGGCGAGCGGCCGGGCTTCGACCCGCGCATGAACGACTTCCTGTTCGCCTTCACCTTCTTGAACGGCCAGGCCGACGGCGTGTACCTCGACGTGCAGTCGGTGTCGCAGGAAATCCTCTCGGTGTCCGACGACACGCCGTTCACGGTGGCGGTCAGCATCGACAACGGCAGCACCACGGTAAGCAACGGCGCCGGCACCCGCTTCGTTTTCAGCGGCACGCCGGACCAGGGCGAGCTCGCGGCGCTGACCTGGCTGGAGGCGGTCGTTCGCCTGACCGGCCAGCCGAACATCGGCGATGTCTGGCGACTGACGGTCGGCGGCACCGAGTACCGTTACCAGGTGACCGAGGGCTTCCGCTCGATGGCCGTCATCGCCCGCGGCCTGGCGGCCGCGATCAACGGCAACGCGGCTACGACGGTCGATGTGCGCAACGCACTGACGGGGGCCACGGCCACCAGCTACGGCAACGCGATGCTGCGGCTCAACGGCGTGGTCTTCGCCGGCCAGGTCTGGACGCTCGGCCTGCTGAGCCGCAGCTACACCGTCACGGCCGACGCCGACGACACGCTCAACGACATCGCCGCAAAGCTGGCCAGCGCGCTCGCGGCCGGGCCGTCGGCCCTGTTCGCGAACATCACCGACCAGGCCGCGCAGCTCGACAACGGCGAGGTCCGGGCCAACGCCAATACGCTGCAGATCGTCAGCAGCACGGCGTTCACCCCGACGCTGACGGGCACACGGCAGGCCGGCGCCGTCGCCTATCGGGCCGAGGCCGTCGTCGACCTGCTGGGCAACAGCCGGATCCGCATCACGCCCAACCCCGACAACCTGTCGGCACCGGCCCACTTCGCGATCGCGGCGACGGTGACGACGGGCGGCAGTGCCAACGGCGCGGCCAGCGCCCTGGCGAAGTTCGTCGTCGGCGGCACGCCGCTGCAGTCGCTGCTGACCACGGCCGTCGGCTGGACCGCGGCTGCCATCGAGCTGCTGCCGGGCGGCTTCGCGGCCAGCGAGACCTGGACGCTGCGGCTGAACGGCACCGCCTACGAAGCCAGCGGCACCAGCGTCGCGGCGATCACCACCGGCCTGGCCGACGTGGTGCCCACCGACTACCTGCCTCTGGTCTCGGGCTACACCGTCACCTTCACCGACCCATGGCCGACCTACGTGACGACGACGGTGCCCTTCGCCGACACGCCGGTCGTCGGCCAGACCTGGGTGCTGCAGATCGATGTCGGCGACGTGTCGCTGGAGTTCACGCGTGTCGTGCTGGCCGGCGACACGCTGGCCTCGCTCGCGGCCGCTTTCGCCGCCGCCATCAACGCCGACGGCACCGACAACCTGACGGCGGTGGTGCGCAACGGCGCGCAGCTCGAGATCGTCGACATCGCCAACCAGACCAAGGCGGTGCGCTTCGCCATCGCAGGCGTGGCGTCGGTGCAGACCGTCCCGACCGCCGTCGCCTCGCTGAAGAAGCCGACGGGCGACACGCGGACGGGTGGTCTCTTCGAGGCTGGGGACCTCTACTTCTACACACCGGTCAACCCGAACGTGCGGGTCAGCGAAGAGACGCAGGTCGACGTGCTGAACGTCTTCCACGGCAACAGCCCGTCGGACGACCGCGGCACGCTGAGCTCGACCTCGCTGACCGGCCTGGGCATGGGCGGCGACACCGTGATCGGCGGCCGCGTGATCGCCGGCGGCATCACCTACGCCGACCTGGAACTGGTGTCGATCGAACTCGGCTACGGCAACGACCTGTTCACCGTGGCGTCCACGCACCGCGGCGCGACGTTCGTCAACAGCGGCCAGGGCGCCGACCGCGTGGTGGTCAAGACGATCGCGGGTCCGACGACCATCGACACCGGCGCCGACCCGGACCGCATCGAGGTCGGCAGCGACGCGGCCGTGCTCGACTCCCTGGCCGCGCTGCTGACGGTGGTCGGTGGCGGCGACCGCCAGGACACACCGGCCTCGATCGCCGCCGGCCTGGCCGCGCTCATCAGTGCCAGCGGCGGGTACACGGCGGTCGTTCAGCCCGACGGCCGCCTGCGTGTCACGGCCGCCTCGGCGTTTGCCGCGACCGCGACAGTCGTCCCCGTCAGCGGCAGCCGTGACGGCGCGATGACGCTGGTGGCCGCTGCCAACCAGGTGTACTTCGCCTTCGGCGGCGCGCCGGTGGCCGGTGAGGCCTGGCGCGTGGTGCTGGACGACGGCACCGGCGCCCGGACTTTCACCTTCACGGTCCGCCCGGGCGACGTGCTGGTGCTGGACGACAGCGGCGACGACAACGCCAACGTCGGCACCGTCACCGGCGACACCGTCACCGGCCTCGACATGCCGACGATTGCCGAAGTGCAGTTGCTGACGGTGCAGGCCGTCGCCGGGACCTACCGTGTGAGCGTGGCCGACCAACGCATCGACACCGTCGGCGCGCTGTCGACGCTCGTCTCCCTGACCGGCAGCCCCAGCGCCGGCGACGTCTGGACGCTGACGCTGCGCATCGGCGGCGTCGACCACCGCTTCAGCACGACCGCCGCCGCCGGCAGCACCGCCGCGGGCATCGCCGCGATCTTCGGCGCTGCCGTCAACGCCGACACTGCGCTGGGCCTGCGCGCCGTCGTCGACGGCACGGTGCTGGCCCTCGTCGGCAGCGCCGGCGCGGCCTACACGACCAGCGTCGACGTGGCCCGCGCCACCAGCGGCACGGCGGGCACGACGGCCACCACCGCCGCGGCCACGGCGCAGACGCTCAACCTCAGCGGCACGCCGGTTGCCGGCGACGTGTGGACGGTGACGGTGCGCGTCGGTGCGGCCACGGCCGGCAGCATCAGCGAGACCGTCGTGGCCGGCGACACGCTGGTGTCGCTGGCACAGCGCCTGGCCACGAAGCTCGGCACCGTGGCCGGCTACATGGCCAAGGCCGACGGCCCGGCGGTGGTGGTGGCCAACGCTGCCGGCACCGCCTTCACGCTATCGGCGTCGGTGGTGCGGGCCGTCCAGACCCCGCCGCTGGGCGCGTACCCGGCACAGGCCACGGCCGCCGGCACGGTGCGCACCGTGACGCTGGGCGGCAGCGCGGCGGCCGGCGAGATCTGGCGCGTCACGCTGACCGCCGGCGCGGTGTCGAGCACCCACGCCTACACGGTGCCGGCGGGCGGCGCCACGCTGACGGCGATCTCCGCGGCGCTGGTCGCCGCGATCGAGCAGGACGGCTCGGTGAACTACACGGCCGTCGCCAGCGGCGCGACGCTGCAGGTGGTGAACCGCACGGGCCAGGCGTTCACGGCGGTCGCGCAGATCGTGCCGGTGCCGCTGGCCGTGGTGCAGGGCGCCGCCAACCCGGTCACGCGGATCGTGCTGGCCGGCCCGGTGACGGCCGGCGCGTCGTGGAGCGTCACGCTCGGCCCGGTCGGCGCCGCCGGTGACGCCTTCACCGCGACCGCCGGGGCCGACCTGGCGACGACCGCGGCGGCCCTGGCCACGGCCATCAACGCCGGCAGTAGCGCCTATGCCGCGCGCGCCTTCGGCAGCGAGCTGGTGATCGTCAGCCTGGCCGGCACCGCCTTCGACACCGTGCTGACGGCGGCAAACGTCGAGGTGCGCGCCGGTGCCGCGGTGGCGACGCTGGCGGTGGACGCGTCCATCGACACCGTCCGCAGCACGCTGCGCACGCTCTACGGCGCGGGTGGAGTCGACGTCGAGGCGGTGGCGAGCGCCGCGGGCACGCACACCTGGCGCGTGAGCTTCGTGCGCGAACTGGGCGGCCTGGACGTGGCCGACATGGCCTGGGCCGAGACCGTGTTCAACACCGGCCTGCTGGCCGGCGACGACGCCTCGGTGAAGGTGGAGATCGTCAAGCTGCAGGACGGCTCGCTGGTCTCGCAGTCGAACAACGTCGAGACGATCACCATCGGCGCGACCGGGGGCAGCTTCCGCATCGCCTTCAAGCTGCTGCAGCCGGATGGCACCCTGCAGCAGCGCTGGACGCCGGCTTTGCCGTGGAACGTGGACGCGCTGGGCCTGTACAAGGCGATCAGCCCGATCCTGAACCCGAACGGCTCGACGATCGACATCGACGACGAGTTCGATCGCATCACGCGAAACGATGCGCTGCCCTTCACCGACAACGTGCGGGTGGCACGCGACGGCGCCGTGATCCGCATCGCCTTCCAGGGCGCGTACGCGAAGCTGTCGGTCGACGACGTGGACACCACCGGCCTGCTCGGCCCGGCCCGCAGCGTGGCCATCGCCGTCGCGCCGCTGGCGGGCAGCACCACCGCCACCTTGACGCTGGTCTCGGCCGCAGGCGGCACGTCGGTGTTCACGGCCACCGCCGCCACCGCCAGCGCGCTGCAGACGGCGCTCGCCGCCGCGGTGAACCGCTTCGGCCTGCCGGGCTACAGCGCGTCCACCGTCGACGGCCTGCTGGTCGTCGTGAGTGTGGCGGGCAACACCTTCACCGCGACGCTGGCGGGCGCGGCCTCCGTGATCGAGCCGGCGCTCGCGCCGGTGGCCACGCGGGTGGACGGCGTGACCTACCTCGGCATCGACACGCTGGACCTGCGCCTGGGCCGTGGCAACGACGTGCTGAACGTGCGGGGCACGAGTGCCACGACGGTTGTGTCGCTGGGCGCCGGCGACGAACGGGTCTACGTGTCGTCGACCGCCGACTTCGACCTCGCGACCGACACTGACTTCCTCACCGGCCACCTGCACGACCTGCTGGGCACGCTGCAGCTCGACATGAGCGCCGGCCGGCACCAGCTGATGATCAGCGACGAAGCTTCGACCGTGGCCGACGGCTCGGCCGCGCAACGCGTGCTCGTCACCGACCAGGCCAGCCGTGCCCGGGCGCGCGACGCGATGCTCGTGTCCACCGCCGAGCTCTACGTCGTCGGCCTGGCGGTCGGCACGATCACGATTAGCGCCGACGCCACCGGCCACTTCGCCGAAGGCCTGACGATCTGGAGTGGCTTCGGCAACGACTGGTTCGACGTCGACGGCAGCTTCCAGCGCACGCTGACCGATGCACTGGGCCGCGGCATCCGCTCGACGACGACGATGAACACAGGCCTGGGCAACGACGACGTGCTGCTCGACCTGGACAGCGGCGAGGACGGATTCTTCGTGCTCAACCTGCAGGGCGCGCACGGCGTCGACCCGGCGTCGTTGCCTGCCAACGGCGCGCACGACGACTACCTCGCGGTTGACGACGACGACGTCGTGGACGGCTCGGCGTCGACCCTGCCGCTGATCGTCTTCGGCGGGCAGGGCGTGGACACGCTGCGCGGCGGCAGCAGCGACGACCTCCTCTTCGGCGACCGTGGCCGCGTCGCCTACGTCGATACCAGCGGCACGGTGGTGGCCCTGCTGGGTGGCGGCGGCCCGGGTGACTTCACCGACGGCGTCGAGCGCCACGAGGCGCGCCTGTACACGGTGGACGCCATCGTCGGCGACGGCGACACGCTGCGCGGCGGTGCGGGCAGCGACCTGCTGCTGGGCGGCGTCAACGGCGACACGATCGAAGCCGGCGGAGGCGACAACGTCGTCATCGGCGATCACGGGCTGATCGACTTCGTCGTGGCCGACGGCGATGACGCCGATATCGACCTGATCCAGACGCTGGACCCGGACATCGGCGGCAGCGACGTCATCACCGCCGGCAGCGGCTTCGACATCGTGTTCGGCGGCGAGGACGGCGAGAGGCTGGCCAACAAGACCATCGCCAGCCCGCTCAACGTCACCCGCAGCGTCGTGCTCGATCCGGTGCGTGACGGCGACCAGATCGATGCCGGCGCCGGCCGCAACATCGTGTTCGGGGACAACGGCCGGCTGGTCGCGGCGACGGCCGATGCGACCCGCTACGTGGCGGCAGCCCCGGGCGCCGCGCTGCACGTCACGATGACGCTCGGCCTGGCCGAGACGCTGGATTCGCTCATCGGCGGCGCCGACTCGATCACCACTGGCGACGGCGACGACATCGTGCTGGGCGGCATCGACGGCGACACCATCGGCGCCGGCAACGGCAACAACATCGTGCTCGGCGACAGCGGCCTGATCGACTGGACGGCCAAGGACGCCGGCCGCGCCTACACGGCCGCGGGGGTGGCCCCGGCCGGCGCGCTGGCGGGTGACGACAGCAACCCGGCGGACATCGACCGCATCGTCGCCACCGATGCCAGCCACGGCGGCAACGATCGCATCGTCACCGGCGCCGGCACCGACCTGATCATCGCCGGCGAGGATGGCGAGACGGTGATCGACGCCGCGATCCCGGCCGGCACGGGCATCGAGAACGCCACCGCCGTAGCGCGCAGCGTCGTGGCCGACCCCACGGGTGATGGCGACGTCGTCGACGCCGGCAGCGGCGACAACCTGGTCTTCGGTGACGTCGGCCGCGTGCTGGCCGCCGCCGCCGACACGAGCCGCTTCGGTGACCTGCCGATCACGCTGGGCCGCGTCGAGTCCACCGACACCTTGGTGGGCGGTTCGGACTCGATCACGACCGGCATCGGCGCCGACATCGTGCTGGGCGGCATCGATGCCGACACGATCGTCGCGAACAGCGGCGAAGGCACGCTGCCCGACCGCGGCAACATCGTCTTCGGCGACGCTGCCCTGATCGACTGGACGGCGGCCGAGCGTGGCGGCCTGCTGGCCGGCGATGACACCGACCCGTCGGACCTCGACCGGCTGTGGAGCGTGGACCCGTCGCACGGCGGCAGCGACCAGATCACCACCGGTGCCGGGCACGACTTGGTCATCGCCGGCGAGGACGGCGAACTGGTCATCGGCATCGAGATCGCCGGCAGCGGCGCACCCGAGACCGTGGTGGCCGACCTCGTCCGCGGCGACGGCGACGCGGTGAACGCCGGTGTCGGCGACAACGTCGTCTTCGGCGACGCCGGCCGCATCACGGCCGCGGCCCGTGCGGCGTCCACCACGCTGGCCGCACCGATCTTCGGCCGCACCGACCTCGTGATGGGTCGCGTCGAGTCGGTCGAGGCCGACACGCTGATCGGCGGCAGCGACACGCTGAACAGCGGCGCCGGCAAGGACCTGATCGTCGGCGGCATCGACGCCGATACGATCGATGCGGGCGACGGCGACAACATCGTCTTCGGCGATTCCGGCCTCGTCGACTGGGCGGCCAGCGAGCGCGGCGGCCTGCTGGCCGGCGACGACAGCGACCCCGCCGACCTGGACCGCATCGAGAGCGTGGCTCCTTCGCACGGCGGCAGCGACCGGATCACGACCGGCGCCGGCCACGACATCGTCATCGCAGGCGAAGACGGGGAGCTGGTCGTCGGCATCCAGGTGGCCGGTAGCGGCGCTGCCGAAGTCGTGACCGCCGACGCCGTGCGCGGCGACGGTGACGTCGTCAACGCCGGCGAGGACCACAACCTCGTGATCGGCGACAACGGCGAGATCCGTGCCGCCGCGCTCAGCAGCCGTTTCCTCGGCACGCAGCCGATCACGCTGGGCAGCGTGCGCACCGTGGCCTCGCCGGTGGGCGGGTCCGACACGATCACGACGGGCTCCGGCAACAACATCGTCCTCGGCGGCATCGATGCCGACACCGTGCAGGCCGGCAACGGCCAGAACATCGTGCTCGGCGACAGCGGCGGCATCGACTGGGCGGCTCGCGAGCGCGGCGGGCTGCTGTCGGGCGACGACAACGATCCGACGGATCTCGACCGCATCTTCTCGACCGACACCGACCAGGGCGGCAGCGACCGCATCACCACCGGCTCGGGCCACGACATCGTGATCGGCGGCGAGGACGGCGAACTGTGGAGCGGCATCGAAGTGGCGGGCAGCGGCGCGCCCGAAGTGCAGTCGGTGCCGACGCTGGACGGCGACGTCATCGACGCCGGTGACGGCAACAACCTCGTCTTCGGCGACAACGGCGAGGTCTCGGCCGCGGCGCAGAACGCTCCGCAGTCCGGCCGCAGCGACATCACGCTGGGCCTGCTGACCACCACGAGCCCGACCATCGGCGGCAACGACACGGTCTACACCGGCCTGGGCTACGACATCGTCTTCGGCGGCACGCAGGCCGACACGCTCGACGTCAACGACGGCGAGGCCTACGTGCGTGCCACGACGGGCGGCCGTGACCTCGACAACATCGTGCTCGGCGACCACGGCTTCGTCGACTACACCGCTGCCGATCCGAGCCGGGGCTACGCCGCCCGCCCGGCGCCGGCCAACGGCGCCCAGTGGGGCGACGACGCCGTCGCGGCCGACATCGACCGCATCGCCACGACCGACCCGATCGACGGCGGCGACGACCTCATCACCTCGGGTGCTGGCTTCGACTTCGTGTTCGGCGGCACGGGCAACGACCGCATCACGGCCGGTGCCGGCAGCGACCTCGTCTTCGCCGACCACGGCAAGGTCGAGGCAATCAACCCGCTACGCGCGGCCGGCGTCTTCGGCAACGGCGGCGTCATCGCCCGTGCGCTGCCGATGGCGGGCAACGCCGACTACGCGGCCATCACCCAACTCGCGGGCTGGACCGGCTACCAGGACCCGTTTGTCTTCACGTCGATTGACACCCGCAACGTGGACATCGACGCGCGCTACACGCTGGGCGCCGAGAGCGGCGCCGACATCGTTTTCGGCGAAGACGGCGACGACATCGTGATCGGCGGGCAGGGCGGCGACCGCCTGTACGGCGGCAACGACGACGACGACCTCATCGGTGGCCACAACGTCGCCGGCGGCGAAGACGGCGGCGACCGCATCGACGGTGGCGCCGACCTGGCGGGCAACAGCAGCGCGATCGCTGGCGAGACCGACCACGACGTGATCCTCGGCGACAACGGCAACCTGCTGCGCCAGGGCGACCGCCTCAGCCCGCGCTTCCAGGTGCTGACCGGCAACGTGATTTACGGTGACACCGTCAACGGCGGCGCCGACGGGCAGGCGCTGGTGGCCGGGCGCGACCAGTTCAACCCGCGCAACGTCGAGTCGCGGACCATCACCGTCTTCGACGTGGCCGATGCCAGCATCGGTGGCACGACCTCCGGGGCCGACTACATCGCCGGCGGCCCGGACGACGACGTGATCCTCGGCCAGCTCGGCAACGACGTGCTGATCGGCGACGGCGAAATGGCCGACGACCTGATCGGCGGTGGCCGCACTTCGCTGCGCGGCAACGCCGTGACGACCATCGTCGCCGGCCCGCACCCGGTGGACGCCGGTGCCGGCCGCCCGACGCTCGGGGCCTGGGACCCGTCGCAGCCGCTGCTGGTGTCGCCGTCCAACGAGAGGGCCACCGACGGCGACGACTACCTCGAGGGCAACGGCGGCAACGACGTGCTCTTCGGCAACCTCGGTCAGGACGACCTGGTCGGCGGCAGCTCCAGCCTCTTCGCCGGCCTGAAGGGTGCCGAGACGCTGCGCCCCGACGGCACCGACCTCCTCTTCGGCGGCGCCGGCACGGCGGTCGACCTGGCGCGCAACAGCTTCGGCGACGCCGACAACCGGCGCGACGCCGACACCCTCGCAGGTGACAACGCGAACATCTTCAGGCTCGTCGGCAAGGGCAATGTGGACAACACGGCTGCCAACGCCGCCTTCCTGCGCTTCAACTACGACAACGCGCTGTACACCGGCGCCGGCTGGATCGCACCGCGCGCCGTGGCGCTGCTCGACTACACGGCGGGTGGCCCCGACACCGCGGCCGCGGTGCTGGCCGCCGGCGGCGACAACGGCGCGGCGGACGAACTGCACGGCGAGTCAGGCGACGACACAGCCTACGGCATGACCGGCAACGACGTGATCTACGGCGAGGCCGGCAACGACGACCTGCTCGGCGGCTGGGGCCACGACTGGATCTCCGGCGGCACGGGCGACGACGGCGTGCTCGGCGACGACGGCAGGATCTACACCAGCCGCAACACCGACGCCGGCGAGCCGCTGTACGGCGTGGCCGGCATCCCGGCGGCGCAACGTGACCTGCTGATCTCCACCCCGGGCAACCTGCAGCAGGCCACGATCAACCCGACCAACGACCTGCGCAAGGCCGTGAACCTGACGCCTTTCAACGTGCAGGGCGGCACGCTGCAGAGCCCGTACTACGACGCGCTGTACGCCGACGACCTGATCTTCGGCGGCCTGGGCGACGACTACCTGCACGGCGGTTCGGGCGACGACCTGATCAGCGGCGCCGAGGCACTGCCGGTGGCCGTGTTCGAGCAGTTCGCGAGCTACACCAACCCGGTGAACAACCGCACCGGCAGCTTCGTGCGCTCCGACTACACGATGCCCTACAACCCGGGCAACGTGCCGGGCTTCGCGGCGCGCAAGGCAGAGGAATTCGCCGCCTACGACGAGTACGAGCCACTGAAGAAGATCATGCCCGGCGGCGTGGAGTACGTCGCCAACTTCGCTGCGGCCGACGTCGGTGCCCCCACGGCCGGCACCGTCACCAACAACGGCGTCACGAAAACCGCCTACACCGATGGCGACGACAACCTCTTCGGCGACCTCGGCAACGACTGGATGGTGGGCGGCACCGGACGCGACCACCTCTACGGCGGTTACGGCAACGACTTGCACAACGGCGACGACGACCTCGGCAGCGCCGCGCAGGCCGTCAAGGGCCAGACCGACCCGCTGGCCAACAACACGCCCGACACCGGCCTGAGCTACGAGGACATCGCCTACGGTGGTGCCGGCCGCGACGTGCTGATCGGCAACACCGGCGGCGACCGCCTGATCGACTGGGTTGGCGAGTTCAACAGCTACCTCGTGCCCTTTGCCCCCTTCGGTGCCTTCGCCATCAGCCGGCAGCTGTCGCCGAACCTGATGGAGTACCTGTACAAGCTGTCCGCCGCGGACGGCGCCGACGCGACGCGCGACACCGACGAAGGCCGCGCCGCCAGCGACCCGCGCAACGGCGAGCCGGTGGGCGAGCTGGGTCTGGTGCTGCAGAAGGACAACGACTGGCAGGACCAGACCGGCGCGCCGGCCGACCCGCAGCCGGGCAACATCCCGGGCGGACGCCGCGACGTGCTGCGCGGCCAGAACTTCAACAACGTGACGGCCACCGTCGACCCGACGGGCACGCTGGTGGGCTTCGCGGCCGACAGCGGCAACTGGACGGTCGCGAACGGCCGTCTCGAGGTGGCGCCGAGCGGGCTCGGCGGCGACGCGGCCAGCGTGTTCTATGTCGACCAGTACCTGCCGGTCTACTTCGAGATCAGCGCGGTCATCAACGGGGCCAAGCCGGTGGCCGGCTCCAAGGCCAACGCCTACCTGGTCTTCGACTACGCCAGCCCGACCGACTTCAAGTTCGCTGGCATCAACATCTCGACCAACAAGTTCGAGATGGGCCGCCGCACGGCCGCGGGCTGGGTCGTCGACGTGCAGACGCCGGTGCAGGTCAAGCCCGACACCGACTACAACCTCCTGCTGTCGATCAACGGCCTGACCGCCACGCTGCGCATCGACAACGTCAGCTACTTCACCCACACCTTCGCCGCGCGCGTCGATGCCTTCGGCGTCAGCCACGGCCTGAGCCACGGCCTGGTCGGCCTCGGCGCCGACAACGCGACGGCCCGCGTGGACGACCTGATCGTCCAGGTACTGCCGCCGGGGCTGACGCGCGACCTGAGCGAAGACTTCGACGACGGCGTCAACAACGCCTTCATCGGCGGCGTGCAGAGCGGGACGGCGGCCGTCGCCGCCGATCGGCTGACGCTGACGCCCGCCGTGGCGGGCGGCACGGCGCTGTCGACCTTCGACATCGGCCGCACGCTGGCCCCGCGCTCGTATCTGGAGATCACGACGACGCTGCGCACGGTAACGCTGGCGGGCGTGGCCTTCGACACCTACGCGACCAACGACTTCAAGTTCGCTGCCATCGACGTGAGCAACCAGCGGGTTGTCATCGGCCACGTCGACCCGCGCCGCGGCCAGGTGATCGACGCCACCGCGGCGATGGTGCTGACGGCCAACACCGACTACAGCCTGCAGGTCACGCTGAAAGACACCACCGCCAGCATCGTGGTCAACGGGACGGTGGTCACGAGCACGGCCTTCAACGCCGGGGTCGTGGACGGCCGCTTCGGGCTGCTGGCGACGGGCGGCGCGTCCAGCGTCGACGTCTTCCGCGCCAGGACCAACGACGACGGCTTCATCGGTGCGCCGGCCTGGGTCTCGGTGGCCGACACCACCGTCTTCGAAGGCAGCGCCGGCAGTGCAAGCGTGAGCTTCACGCTGACGCTGTCGGCCGCGGCCACCGCGACGACGACCGTCAACTGGACGACGCTGGCCGGCACGGCCACCGCGGGCAGCGACTTCGTGGCCGCGAGCGGCATCGTCACCTTCGCCGCAGGCGCGACGACCGCGACCATCAGCGTCACGCTCGTCGGCGACACGGCGGCCGAGCCCGACGAGACCTTCAAGCTGGTGCTGTCGAACCCAGCCGGGGCGACGCTCGGCGACAACGTCGGCCTGGTGACGATCGCCAACGACGACACCGCCACGCCGACGACCCCCGTGCTGGTGGTCGCAGCCACCGACGCCACCGGTGCCGAGGCCGGGCCCGATGTGCTCGTCTTCACGGTCACGCGCGGTGGCCTGACAAGCAGCAGCGTGACGGCCAACCTGCTGTGGGCCGGCACGGCGCTGCGGGTCACCGACTACGCCGTGAGCATCGCCGGCGGCACGCTGGGGCTGAACGCTGCAACCGTGACGCTGGCCGCCAACGTGACCACCGCGACGATCACGCTGACGCCGGTGAACGACGTCATCGCCGAGGGCGCCGAAACCGCCACCTTGGCGCTGGCCAGCGGCACCGGCTATGTGCTGGGCGCCACGACGAGCGCCAGCGGCACGATCACCGACAACGACGTCGCCACGCTGACGGTGGCCAACGTCGCGGTGACCGAGGGCAACACCGGTACGACGAACGCCACGCTGACCTTCACGCTGTCGAATGCGGCGTCCACGGCAACGTCGGTCGCGTGGGCGACGGTGGCGGGCACGGCGAGCGCCGGCAGCGACTTCACGGCGGCCTCCGGCATGGTGAGCTTCGCCGCCGGCGTCAAGACTGCCACGGTGACGGTGGCGGTCGTCGGCGAGACGGTCTTCGAGGCTGCCGAGACCTTTCAGGCCGCGCTGTCGAACCCGGTCGGCCTGACGCTGGGCACGACGGCGGCGACGGTGACGATCAACAACGACGACAGCTTCGTGCCGCGCTTGAGCGTGGCCGCAACTGACGCCAACGGCGCAGAGGCGGCGGGCGACACGATCGTCTTCACGGTCACGCGCGGCGACAACCTGGCCACCGCCGTGACCGTCAACCTCACCTGGGGCGGCACGGCAGTGCGCGTGACCGACTACGCCGTGACGGCCACCGGTGGCACGCTGGGCACCAATGCCGCGACGATCGCGCTGGCGGTCAACGTGACCGCCGCGACGATCACGCTGACGCCGCTAAACGACGCCATTGCCGAGGCAGCCGAAACCGCCACGTTGACGCTGGCCGCCGGCACCGGCTACGTGCTCGGCGCGCCGGTCAGCGCCAGCGGCACGATCACCGACAACGATGTCGCCACGCTGTCGATCGCCAACGGCTCGACGACCGAAGGCAACGTCGGGTCAAAGACGCTCGGAGTGGCCGTGACACTGTCCACGCCGTCGTCCTCGGCCATCAGTTTCAGCTGGGCCACGAGCGCGGGCACGGCGACGGCGGGCGCGGACTACACGACGGCCACCGGCAGCCTGACCATCGCCGCCGGCAGCACCACGGCGACGGTGACCGTGACGATCCTCGGCGACCAGATCAAGGAGCTGAATGAGATCTTCACGGTGACCCTGTCGAACGCCACGGTCGCATTCAGCAAGGCCAGCGCGACGGTGACGATCGTCGACGACGAGGCCGCGCTGACAGCGGCTGGCACGCCGAACGCGGCATCGCCCCAGCCGGTGGTGAACGCGCCGCAGGTCGACGCGGCGCTGCAGCAGGCGACGGCCGCGTGGCGGGCCGAGGGCGCCGACGTCGGCGCGCTCGCTGCCGTGCGGGTCGTCGTGACCGATCTGCCGGAGTTGATGCTCGGCCTCGCGGACGGCAGCACCGTGTACCTCGATCGCGACGCGGCGGGCTTCGGCTGGCAGGCCATCAGCCTGGCCGAGGTTCTGCGCCACGAACTCGGGCATGTGCTGGGCCTGGACCACGACGACGAGCCGGGCGACGTGATGGCGGCGACGCTGGCGGTGCAGGTCGCACCGGCCGCAGCGCCCGCGATGTCGCCCTTCGGCCGGGTGGAAGCCAATGCCGACAGCCGCGCGGCCGCCACGCCGCCGACGATGGCCGCATCGGCCGCGCCGGCCGCCCGCGGCGCTGCTTCGACGCTGCAAGCTGGCCAGATTCTCCAGGCCCGGTGGGCTGCGTCATGGCCTGCGGCCGAAGCCCCGTGGCGGCCCTCGCTCGCCGAACGGCCGGCGGCCGGCCTGGACGTCGACGCGCGGGCCGATGGCAACCGAACCACCGCATCGGTGGATGCACCGAGCCCCGCTAACGCGCGCCAGCCGGCGCGCGGCGACGCGGCCTTGGCGTCGGCCCGTGGCGGCGACCTGGCCGAGGCCACTGCCGAGAAGACGGCTACCATCGTCGAGACCGCGCGCGAAGCTGCCGACCCTGTGCCGCGCAGCGCGGCCGGTGCCCTCGATCCCGGGTGGTGGTGGGAACTGCCGCGTCGCGGCGCGCCCGGTATGTTGACCGACATGCGCACCCGCTAATGCACCGGACGGCTCCGCGTCAACCCCGGACTGCGCGTACATAAGCCCGCCAATCGGCCGATAGACTCCCCGGTACTCAAGCTCGGACGACCAAGCAGCGCCCAGCTGCCAGGTGAGGGCTTGCACGGGGGTCGTCAGTGTCAGATCAAGACGGTGTGGTTTCCCTCGTCGATTTGCGACGAGGGGCAGGCAGCCGCGCAGCCGGTGGTTTCCAGTCGGAGGACTGGGCGCGGCTCGCGCATGCGGCGGACACGACGCACTTCGTCGCGACCTGGCTCGACATCCAGTGCCGGCACCTCGACGGCGTCGTGCGTGCCGTCGTGGTGCTGCGCAGCGGCGAGGGTGGCGCCTACCAGCCGATGGCCGTGTGGCCGGTGGGCATCGAGGGCCACCCGAAGCTCGCAGCGCTGGTCGAGCGTGCCCTGGTCGAGAAGGTGATCGCCGTCGACAGCCTGGACCGGCCCAACCGCACCGATCCTTTGTTCGTCGCCCACCCGATCGCCGTCGACGAGGAACTCATCGGTGTCGTTGGGCTGGAACTGACCGGGCGCTCCGAGGCCGCCGTGCGCGCCGGCATCCAGCAGATCGGCTGGGGCCTCGGCTGGCTCGAGACGCTGGCCTACCGCAAGACCTTCACCAGCAAGGCGCGGCTGGTCACCGTGCTGCAGCTCGTGTCGACGTCGCTGAGGCATGTCCGTTTCCAGGCCGCCGCCACCGCGGTGGCGACCGATCTGGCCGCGATGTTCGGCTGCGAGCGCGTCAGCATCGGTTTCGTCCAGGGCAAGCACTGCCAGCTGCATGCGCTGTCGCACAGCGCCGCCTTCAGCAAGAAGAGCAACCTCGTGCGTGACATCGAAGCTGCGATGGACGAAGCGGCCGACCAGTTGGCCACCGTCGTGCACCCGCCGGTGGCCGAGGGCCCGGCCTTTCAGGTGACCCGGGCGCACGAGACGCTGCTGCGCGCGCAGGGCGGCGGCGCGGTGTGCACGGTGCCGCTGACCGCCGGCTCGCAAGTGCTGGGCGCGATGGTGCTGGAGCTGCCCGCGGGCGCCACCTTCGACGCGCGCACGGTGGAGCTGTGCGAACACGCCGCGCAGCTCGTCGGCCCGGTGCTGGACGTCAAGCGCAAGGACGACCGCTGGATCGGCGAGAAGGCCTGGGACAGCCTGCAGCAGCAGGCGCGCCACCTCGTCGGCCCCGAGCGCTATGCGCTCAAGCTGGGCGTGGTGGCGGCCGTGCTGCTGCTGTTGATCTTCACCTTCGTGCAGGGTGACTACCGCGTCACCGCCGACGCGAGCCTGGAAGGCACGATCCAGCGCGCGGTGACGGCCGCCATGCCCGGCTACGTGGCCGAGGCGCGGGTGCGGGCCGGCGACATCGTCAAGGCCGGTGACCTGATGGCGCTGCTCGACGATCGCGACCTGCGCCTCGAACGCACCCGTCTGGTCGGCCAGCGGGCGCAGCGCGAGTCGGAATACGGTGCCGCGCTCGCGGACCGTCAGCGCGCCAAGAGCCGGGTGCTGGAATCGCAGATCGCGCAGGCTGATGCGCAGCTCTTCCTCGTGGACGACCAGCTCAAGCGCACCCGCGTGCTGGCGCCTTTCGACGGCGTGGTGGTCAAGGGCGACTTGAGCCAGTCCCTGGGGGCCCCTGTGGAACGCGGGGCGGTGCTGTTCGAGCTGGCGCCGCTGGACAGCTACCGGATCATCATGAAGGTCGACGAGCGCGACATCCCGGCTGTGAAAATGCAGCAGACCGGCACGCTGGCGCTGAGCAGCCGGCCCAGCGACCCGGTGGCGCTGGTGGTGGACAAGATCACCCCGGTGTCCGTGGTGGAGCAGGGCCGCAACTACTTCCGCGTCGAGGCCAAGGCCACCGGAGAGCTGCAGCAGCTGCGCCCGGGCATGGAAGGCGTGGCCAAGATCGAAATCGAGCGCCGCAACCTCTTCTGGATCTGGACCCACAAGCTGAGGCACTGGGTGCGGATGTGGTTCTGGTCGTGGTGGCCCTGAGCGCCTCGCGGCGATGAGCGATTCTCTGTTCAGCCCGTCGTGGTACCGCGTCGCGGCACTGAAGCCGCGCCTGCGCGCCCACGTCAAGGTGCACCGGCACGCTTTCCGCGGCCGTGTGTGGTTCGTGCTGGACGACCCGGCTGGCCAGCGCGCCCACCGCTTCACGCCGGCAGCGCACCACGTTGTCGGGCTGATGGACGGCCGGCGCAGCGTGCAGCAGATCTGGGTAGCGGCCGGTACCGCGCTGGGCGACGATGCGCCGACGCAGGAAGACGTCATCCGCCTGCTGTCGCAACTGCACGCGGCCGACGCGCTGCTGGCCGACGTGCCCGCCGACAGCGCCGAAGTATTCCGCCGCTATGAGAAGCACCAGCGCATGAAGTGGAAGCGGCGCCTGTGGTCGCCGCTGTCGCTGCGCTTTCCGCTCATCGACCCCGACCGGTTCCTGCTGCGCACCGGGCGCTTCGTCGACCCGGTGTTCTCGTGGTGGGGGGCGCTGCTGTGGCTGCTGGTCGTGGGCGCCGGTGCGCTGCTGGCCGCGTCGCACTGGACCGACCTGACGCAGAACGTTGTCGACCGCGTGCTGACGCCGGCGAATCTGCTGCTGTTGTGGCTCGTCTACCCTTGCGTCAAGGCCCTGCACGAGCTTGGCCACGCCTATGCCACACGGCACTGGGGCGGCGAGGTGCACGAGATCGGCGTCATGCTGCTGGTGTTCGCGCCGGTGCCCTACGTCGACGCCTCGGCCGCCACCGGCTTCAAGGACAAGCGGCAGCGCATGGTGGTGGGCGCGATCGGCATCGCGGTGGAGCTGTTCCTCGGATCACTGGCGATGTTCGCGTGGCTGCTGGTCGAGCCGGGTCTGGTCAGCAACGTCGCCTACAACGTGATGCTCATCAGCGGCGTGTCCACGCTGCTGTTCAACGGCAATCCGCTGCTGCGTTTCGACGGCTATTACGTGCTGTCGGACTGGATCGAGATCCCGAACCTCGGCCAGCGCTCCAACCAGTACCTCGGCTACCTCGTGCAACGCTACGCCTTCGGCTCGAAGGACGCGCGGTCGCCCGCCCAGACCCGTGGCGAGCGGCTGTGGATGACGGGCTACGGGCTCGTCTCCTTCGTGTACCGCGCGTTCATCACCGTCGTCATCGTCACCTTCATCGCCGGCCGCTTCTTCATCATCGGCGTGCTGCTGGCGCTGTGGGCCGTCTCGACGCAGGTGCTGGTGCCGCTTTTCAAAGGAATCCGATTCGTGACCAACAGCCCGAACCTGCGCCGCCGGCGGCCGCGGGCGCTGCTTGTCGGCGGGGGCGCGCTGCTGGCGCTGCTGCTGCTGCTCTTCGTCGTCCCGGCGCCGCTGTGGACGCGTGCCGAGGGCGTCGTCTGGGTGCCCGAGGACGCCCAGGTGCGTGCCGGCACCGACGGCTTCATCGTCGAGATGATGGTCGCGGCCGACAGCCCCGTGCGGCGCGGCCAGCCGCTGGCGCGGCTGGAGGACCCGATGCTGACCACGCGCGTGATGGTGCTCGAGGCCGAGGCGGCGGCGCTGCAGACCCAGTACGACGCGCTCGCGTTCGAGGACCCGTCCCAGGCCAGTGTCGTGGCCGAGGAACTGGCGACCACCCGCGCCAACCTGGCCCGCATGCGCGAGCGCGAGGCCGATCTCGTGATGCGCAGCCCCGCCGACGGCCGGCTGGTGGTGCCGCGCGACACCGACCTGCCGGGCCGGCTCGTGCAGAAGGGCCAGCTCGTGGGCTACGTCGTGCGCCCGAACGAGTTCACCGCGCGGGTGGTCGTTCAGCAGGACGACGTGGCGCGGGTGCGCGAGCGCACCCGCGGGGTCGAGGTCGTACTCGCCGGCTGGGAGACTTCGCCGCTGCAGGCCCGCGTCGTGCGGGAGGTGCCGGGCGGCTCGACGGACCTGCCGACGGCCGCGCTGGGCAACACCGGCGGCGGCCAAATCGCGGTCGACCCACGCGACAGCAAGGGCCTGCAGGCCTTGTCGCGCCTCTTCCAGTTCGATCTGGCGCTGCCGCTGGAAGCCCACTCGCCCTACCTGGGAGCACGTGTGCAGGTGCGTTTCGACCACGGTTGGGAGCCCGTCGGCTTCCAGATCTACGAGGCCGTGCGGCGCTTGCTTCTGTGGCAGTTCAATGTCTGACACCGCGGCGCTGCGACCGGGTGTCGTGCTCGGGCACTACCCGCAGCGCGAGGACGCGCGACGTCCGGTCGTCGATGCGCTGGCCGGTGACGTGGCCGGCTTCTTCCGCCAGGCCCTGGCGGGCCGACGCGCGGGTCACGAGCGCTTTCTCGCACTCGTGCAACAGGAGACTGCGGCGCTGGAGCCGCTGGCCGACGCGAAACTCAAGGCGCTGGTGCCAGCCCTGCGGCGCGCGCTGTACAGCGACGGGCTGAAGGATCCGCTGGTGGCACGTGCCTTCGCGATGGTGCGCGAAGTTGCCGGCCGGCGGCTGGGCATGCGCCACTTCGACGTGCAGCTCATCGGCGGCAAGGTGATGCTCGAAGGCCGGATCGCCGAGATGGAGACCGGCGAAGGCAAGACGCTCACGGCGACGCTGCCGGCCTGCGTGATGGCCTTGGCCGGCATCCCGGTGCAGATCGTCACCGTCAACGACTTCCTGGTGCAGCGCGACGCAGCGTGGATGACGCCGCTGTACAAGTTCTTCGGCCTCAGCGTGGGCACGATCGTTGAGGACTCGAACCCGCAGCAGCGCGTGCGCGCCTACGCCAGCGACATCACCTACTGCACCAACAAGCAGCTCGTCTTCGACTACTTGAAGGACCGCATCGTCGTGGGCCGCGAGGCCCGCGCGGCGGCGCAGGCCGGCTCCGGCACGATCGTCGGGCAGGCGCAGCGCAGCGCGCAGCTGCTGTTGCGCGGCCTGTGCTTCGTCATCATCGACGAGGCCGACAGCGTGCTCGTCGACGAGGCACGCACGCCGCTGATCATCTCCGGCGTGAGCGACACCAAGGTCCAGCAGCAGATCTACGCGCAGGCCATCGAGATCGCTAAGCGGCTGGACGCCGCGCGTGACTTCTCGATCCGGCCGCGGGAGCGCGACGTGGAACTCAGCGCTGCCGGCAAGGCGACGCTCGCCGAGCTCGCGGCGCCGTGGGGCGGGGTGTGGGTGGGGCCGCGCCGGCGCGAAGAGCTGGTGCGGCGCGCGCTCTCGGCGCTGCACCTGTTCACCCGCGACAAGCACTATCTGGTGCGCGAGGGGAAGATCCAGATCATCGACGAGTACACCGGCCGCGTGATGGCCGACCGCTCCTGGGAACGCGGCCTGCACCAGATGATCGAGGCCAAGGAAGGATGCGACATCACCGGCCAACAGGAGACGCTGGCCCGCATCAGCTACCAGCGCTTCTTCCGCCGCTACCTGCGTGTGTCGGGCATGACCGGCACGGCACGCGAAGTGGCGCGCGAGCTGTGGTCCGTGTACCGGCTGCCGGTGGTGTCGATCCCCCCCAACCGGCCGGCGCAGCGCCGGCTGCTGCCGGACCGCGTCTTCGTGACCGCCGCCGAGAAGTGGGCGGCGATCGTGCGCACCGTGGCCGAGGTGCGGGCGACCGGCCGACCGTTGCTCATCGGTACACGTTCGGTCGCGGCATCGGAACACCTCAGCGAGCTGCTCACCGCGGCCGCGTTGCCGCACGAGGTGCTCAACGCGCGCCAAGATCAGGGCGAATCGCGCATCGTGGCGCAGGCCGGCGAAGCCGGACGCATCACCGTGGCCACCAATATGGCCGGGCGGGGTACGGACATCCGGCTGGGCGACGACGTTACCGAACGCGGCGGGCTGCACGTGATCGCGACCGAGCGCCACGACGCGCGGCGCATCGATCGCCAACTCTTCGGCCGCGCCGGTCGCCAGGGTGATCCCGGCAGTTGCGAGGCCGTCCTGTCGCTGGAGGACGAGGTCGTGTCGAATCACCTGCCACGCGCTGTCGTGCGGACGATGCGCCGCTTCGCCGCTGCGGGTGAACCTTTGCCGTCCACGCTCGGCCGGCTGTTGGTCCAGCGTGCGCAGAAGGCGGCCGAGGGCGCAAACGCGCGGGTGCGGCGCGACCTGCTGCGGGCCGACGACCAGCTCACCGACATGCTCGCGTTCTCGGGGCGCTCGGAGTGATGCTGCCACGGCGCGGCGCAGGCGAGGCGTCCGGATCTCGATGACACGCGACAGGCGACGCTCGCGGGCGGCCTGGGACCACTGGTCGGACGAGCAGCTGCAGGCGCGGGTCGCCGAGCTGATCGGCGAGGTGCTCGACAGCTTCGAGGCTGAGCGCCGCAGCCTCGACGGATGAGGGCCTTGCAGCCCATTCTTCGATTGAGCCCCAGGGGCGAATGCCCCTTTCGCAAGCGTGCTCGGTCGCTGCGATGACGCGCGCACGTACGCGCCACGTCGGTTGCGTGAACCTGTAGAGCCGATCACGCGGCGGCCGTTCTTGCGGCGCAGCGCTGCGGCCGAGCGCGGGCGGCCGTTGGCGTTGACGCCGCGCGAGTCGGAGCCGCGTCGGGGCTGATTCGCTTCATTGCGCTCCGAGGGAGTCTTGCTGAGAGTTGCACCGATACCTCATGGCGGCGGCTGGCCCGCACCTCTCCAGGCTCACGGGCCAACGCACGCAATTCCGCTCCCAGCAGATCGAACGCCTGCGCTTGCGCAGCGATGCGCCGGTCGCGGATGTACACCCGCCGAATCCGGCTCTCGATCATGTGATTCAAGCACTCGTCGATCACGTCACCGCTGACGCCAAGTTCGTAAGCGGCCAGCCATCCCACCTTGAACAACTGATCGATAGCGGCCAGCATGGTGTCCACCTATGTCTGAGGTGGACACCATGCAAATCAAGAGTG